>JAUSPK010000036.1 GCA_030655735.1 Syntrophales bacterium
AAGGAGCACTCGCAGACGAGATACTTCGCATTCTTCGCGCTGGCCCTCTCTTCGGCCGTCGGTGTCGCGTTCTCCGCCAACCTCCTCACGCTGTATATGTTTTACGAGATGCTCTCCCTCTCCACCTATTCCCTGGTCACCCATCATCAGGACTCGGAGGCGCGCTTTGCGGGAAGAAAGTACCTGACTTATCTCATGGGGACCTCTATAGCGTTTTTCCTCCCCGCAATGATTATTACATATTATTTAACGGGTACTCTCGACTTTGCCGATCAGGGCATCCTGGCGGGGAAGGCGGGAGGGCCGATGCTCATCCTTACCTTCGTGCTCTTCATCGCGGGAATCGGCAAGGCCGCCATCATGCCCATCCACTCCTGGCTCCCCTCCGCCATGGTGGCGCCGACACCGGTCAGCGCGCTTCTTCACGCGGTCGCGGTTGTCAAGGTGGGGGTCTTTTCCGTCCTGCGGATCTGTTTCCACATATTCGGAATCGACCTGATGCACGCCCTTTCCCTCGATGTATTTCTGCTCTATCTGATATCCGTTACGATCATCGTCGGTTCGCTGTTCGCCCTCAGACAGGATGACCTCAAGGCACGGCTCGCCTACTCGACGGTAAGCCAGCTTTCCTATATCGTGATGGCCGGAGGTCTGCTCAGCGTCATGGGAATGACGGGAGGGGTTGTCCATATCGTCATGCATGCCTTCGGGAAGATAACCCTCTTCTTCTGCGCCGGCGCCATTATCGCCCATACCGGCTTCAAGAAGATCAGTGAAATGAAGGGGATAGGAAAGATGATGCCCGTCACCATGGGGGCGTTCTTCTTCGGATCACTCAGTGTCATCGGCATACCCCCGATGGGTGGTTTCATCAGCAAGTGGTATCTCGCGCTGGGCTGCATCGAGGCAGGCCAGATTCCCATACTGGTTGTTATCCTGACCAGTTCCCTTTTGAACGCGGCCTACTTTCTGCCGATAACGTACAACGCCTTCTTCTCCAGCGGGCCCAACTTTGATACCTCGACACGGTTCAGTGAGGCGCACGTCTGCGCGGTTATTCCTCCCGTACTGACCGCCGTCCTTTCGTTCCTGTTGTTCATCCACCCGGGATTCTTTCTCGAGCTTGCGCGGATGACCGCGAGGGCCGTCATGGGGGGATAGGCTGTTTTTTTATCATTCCCTGCCCCGTGCGGGGAATAGAGGGCAGATATCATGCCGGATATCGATAAAGACGGGCGCATACGGACAAAGGCACGGGCCTTTGATATAGCGAAGATATTCTTTCTGCTTATCGTGGTCCCTTTTGCGCTTATGGCCTTTCTCCTGATCGAGGGTGTCTTCACGACGGAGGAACCTTCGACGACGGAGCAGGGGACGACCCTCCAGGATGGAGGCCAGACAGCAGAAATCACCGAGAGTCCTGATCAGGGTGCACCCGTGGGGGTACTGGGCGAAGCCAGGGTCAGGAATAAGACCGTCTTCATAATTCTTATCCTTTCCCTTATCCTCCTTCTCCTTATAGCCGCGCTTCTCTCCCGGGGTATCTCCCGGCAGTACCGGGTCATTGCCGACGAGAGGGCCCGTCATCTTGAAGTGATGGAGCGGGAATTCCAGGAAAAAGAGAGGACCCTCCTGCAGATAGTCCAGGGGAGCACCATCCCCACCTTTGTCATCGATAAAGGCCACGTGATTACCTACTGGAACACTGCACTGGAAAGGCTCACCGGGTATACGGCCGACGAGATGATAGGAACGAATAGACACTGGCAGGCGTTCTACACGGGTGAGAAGCCTATCATGGCCGATCTGATAGTGGATGGTGTCGGTGAGGATGAGATACGGAAATATTATGGCGCCAGGGGGCGCAAATCCCCCTTCATCGAAGGGGCCTACGAGGCGGAGGATTTTTATCCCCGGATGGGCGAGAGCGGCAGGTGGCTGTATTTCACGGCCGCTCCGATACGGGATCATGACGGGAATGTCTCCGGCGCTATCGAGACCCTATGGGACAGGACCGATTCCAAGCTGCTGTATAATGAGCGTGAGAAACACCTCCGGTACCTTTCGGTGTTGTGGAGCGTAACCTCGTCCCTGAGCGCAACACTCGATCCCGTTGAAAGGGTCCGTGTGGCCGGCGTGGGAATCTTCGAGAATTTTACTGATGTCGACAGCCTCGGGGTGTACCTGAGGAGGAGAAACGGCGCGTTCCGTATCGTGTATTCCTTCGGATATACTGAGGATTTCTGTCAGGAGGGAAGGGGTGTCGGTCCCGATGTCATTATCGCTGAAGTGGCCGGGAAAAATAAGATGATGTTTTTTGAGGATATAACCGCTGACAATGCACCCTATGAGGAATTTGTCCTGAAGGAAGGATTGAAATCGGCAGCGTACATGCCCCTTGCGTCAAAGGAACGTGTCTTCGGTGTCATGAGGGTGTCAAGTCATACATCGGCCCGCTTCTCGGAAGAGGACTATAATCTGTTCCCTGCTATCGGTAACCACGTCGCCCTGGCGATTGATAACGCCAGGCTCCATCATGCGGCGGAAAAGTTCAGCCATGATCTGGAACGGAAGGTCAAGGAGAAGACTAGGGAACTGAAGGAGTCGTATCACGATCTGGAGAAATCGGAAGAGAAATACCGGGCTATGTTTGACGCCGATCCAAGCCCCATCATTATCGTAGACCGGGAAACCCTGAAGATACTGGACGTGAACGCGACCGCTCTCGGGTGTTACGGATACTCGAAAGATGAGTTCTTGGGGATGTCATTTGCGGCTCTCGGGTCCAAGATCGATCAGGAGGTGCTTGAGGGGCTTGAAACGATCTCTTCCAATCAGTCGGAATTCTATTCCAGGAAGCTCTACCGGAAAAAGGACGGAACCTCTTTTTATGTCAACCTGCATGTGAGCGCCGTTATGTTTATGGGGAGAGACTGTCTGATTGTGGTTACGCCCGATGTCAGCGAGAGTGTGGAGAAGGAGACACAACTGATACAGGCCAGCAAAATGGCCACCCTGGGGACCATGGCTTCAGGGATTGCCCACGAGATCAGTCAACCGCTCAACGTGATCCAGGTCGCCTCCGATTTCCTGGCAAAAACGGTTAAGAAGGATGAAGAGATAAACAGAGAGGATATCTATACCGTAGCGGGGCAGATAGGGAAGAATGTCCAGAGGGCGGCCCAGACCATAAAACACATGAAGGACTTCGTTAGAAAATCGGATGTCAAGGGCGAGAAGATAGCCATAAACGACCCCATCAGGGATATCTTCAAGATACTGGGGCAGCAATTGAAGGTGCACGGGATAGAGGTGGATCTGGAGCTTGCCGAGGGCCTCCCCCCTGTCTTTGCCGATCACAACAGGCTGGAACAGGTCTTTATGAATCTTGTCACCAACGCGAGGGATGCCCTGGACGAAAGCGGTCAACGCGTTAAAAAAGACTCAAAAATGCTCAGGATAAGCTCTTTTCTGGAAGACGGTCTGGTTGTCGTTACCGTGTCTGATAATGGGACGGGTATGCCTGATGATGTAAAGGATAAGGTGTTTGAACCCTTCTTTACGACCAAGAAGCCGGGAGAGGGGACGGGATTGGGTATGAGCATCAGTTACGGTATCGTCACCGGTTATGAGGGTACCATTACGGTGGACAGCAAGGCTGACAGGGGAACAACGTTCAGATTGGCCTTTCCCGCAGTCTCTTAACGGCTTTTGTGAGATGGAATCCTGACTGAGAAGGCAGGGGGACACAAGAAAAATAAGAATTAAATCAACCCTTTGGACCATCTCCAAAAGAGTTGGTAGGATCATAAGGATTCAAGGGGTCAAGCGGTCAAGGAGTCAAGGAGTCAAGGAGTCAAGGGCCCGAGTGAACGGAAAAAGTATAGCACAAAAGGATATGGGGGAAAAACAACCCCGGAATATGTTCGGTTTTTGTACATCGCCTATGGTTCAAATTGTGAGTGAGAGGCTTAGATATTACTATCCAGGGACCTAGGTTATATTGAGACTGGTAAATTAGAGATACTCCAGGAGGGGATAGGAGAGGTTGAGAGGATGCTCAAAGCGCTTATGAACGCGTTGGCAAGAAAGCAGTCGACCCCTTTCCCGACAAGTCGGGACTTGAACTCTCGAACCCTCGAACCCTCGAACCCTCGAACCCCTTGCATCAACTGATCGGGAGAAGCTCCCCTTTTTTATGCGTTTTATTACTTCTGATATCCGCGCTTTTGTGGTAGCTTTCAGCACTGTACTTTACACGGTTGAGATACTGTTATGAAGATGAACAAGATTTTACTGATAGACGACGAAGAGGATATCCTCGACGTCCTCTCCCTTTCTCTGAGGAGTGACGGGTATGATGTTATCACCGCCTCCTCCGGCGAGAAGGGTCTTGAGGCCTTCGAGAAGGAATCCCCTCCGATTGTTCTGACCGACCTGAAGATGCCGGGTATGGATGGGCTTGATGTCCTGAAGCGGGTGAAGAACACCAACCCTGACGCCGAGGTTATCGTTATTACCGGTCACGGAGATATGGATTCCGCCATAGATGCCCTGCGCTATGGTGCCTCGGATTTTGTCAACAAGCCGGTCAGAGAAGAGGCACTGGAGATAGCCCTGAAGAGGGCCAAGGAAAAGCTTGTTATACGGGAAAAACTCCGGGCCTACACGCTGGATCTGGAAAATATGTGCCATATCGCCATAGGGGAGGTAAAGAGAAAATCCGATTTTCAGGATAAACTGATAACCAGCTCCAATGATGGAATTGTGGCTACTGATGAAAATGGCATTATCGTTATATTTAATCCGGGGGCGGAAGCCATATTCGGAGTTCCCCGGATTGACGTTGTGCGGAAGACGGATTTCGCGGATCTGTTCCCAACGGAGATAGCGGACGTCTTCAGTCTGATGTTCAAGAGCGGAAAGAATATGGGGGACGTGGGATGGAAAGAGGTCACCATTGTCCGGAAGGAAAAGAGTGACGTTCCCGTCAGGTTTTCCGCGACGCTCCTGTATGATGGCGAAGATATCATCGGAAGTGTCGGTTTTTTTCAGGATCTCAGCGAGATAAAACACCTCGAACGGGAACTGGTCAAATCCGAAAGACTGGGGGCGATCGGCCAGACGGTGGCCCGGCTGGCACACTACATAAAAAATATCCTGACCGGCCTAAAGGGGGGGACCTATATCGTCAATATTGGTCTTGACAAGAATGATACCGATAAGCTAAGAACGGGCTGGTGTATGGTCGAGAAGAATGTGGGACGGATTTCTTCCCTCGTTTTTGACCTTCTCGCATATTCCAGGGAGCGTGCGCCGGAATACAGAAATTGCCTTCCCAATGACATCGTCGAAGATGTCTGCGAACTCTTGGAGGGGATGGCAATGGAGAACCGAATTAAGGTTGTGAGGGATTTTGGTCCACGTGTAAAAGAGGTGTCGATGGACCCGGACATGGTTCATCGCACACTCCTCAATCTGGTTTCAAATGCCGTTGATGCCTGTATATTTGACCTCGATAGTGCCAAGCAGCAACATGAAGTCAGTGTGAAGACACGCCTTGAGAAGGGCAACATCATCAGATTTGAGGTGGCCGATAACGGCTGCGGAATGAACGAAGAGGTCAAGAATAAGATATTTACGGCCTTCTTCAGTACAAAGGGGGGGAAGGGCACCGGTCTGGGCCTGTTGGTCATTCAGAAGCTGGTGGATGAACACGGCGGCAGCATAGATATTCTGTCCGAGGTCGGCAAGGGATCGACGTTTATTGTACGGCTTCCTTACAAGAAGGCGGTTTGAAAACAAGAACTTTTTGAAATATAATTCATAATATCCGTCGGTTTTGCGATCAGAATCGCTTGCCTGACACGATTAAAAACTTAAGAAGGAGGGCCTGTGATGTCGAAAAAGGTTCTTACCGTTGATGACGATTCCGATATCTCCATATTTGTCAAAACGGTTTTAGAAGAGAATGGATATACTCCCCTGGTAGCAAGGAATGGAGAGACTGGGCTTGCTATAGCGAGAGACGAGTCCCCCGACCTGATCATACTGGATGTCCTGATGCCGAAGCAGAGCGGTATCCGTATGTATCGGGAATTGAAGACTGATGAGTCCCTCAAGAACATTCCGGTTATCATCCTGTCTGGAATCGCGAAACGTACCTTCCTTCGTTCCCAGGAGGCGCTCACGGAGTTTGGCGATGAATCGATACCGGAGCCTGATGTCTACATAGAAAAGCCGGTTGATCCAATGGAACTGGCGGGGACTGTAAAGAGCCTTATAGGTTAACATTAATAGAATATCGATAAGCAAAGGATACAATGAAAGCCAAGAAACTACTCTTTGTGACCCAGTTTGAAGAGTTGTGGTTTGATGCCCTCCAGTCTTTGATGGATTTGAGAAAAGCAGGTTTTAACCACACGGTATTTTTACATGTCATAGATCGGGACAAGGTCGCCATGCATCGCGGCAAGGGATACCTCAAGGATGAGGAGGTAAAACTCCGTGAGATGGCAAACGTCCGCTTTATAGACTGGGCTGAGAGTCTCTTTGAGCAGGGAATGGAAGTAGGCGCATATATCGTCGTAGGCAACCCGCTCCCCAAGATTATCTCTACGGCGGCCGAGGAGAATGTGGACCTCATCGTTACAGGCCGCCACAAGCAGGGGAAACTGGAAGAGCTGTACGGTGGTTCCGAGACCCTGGAAATACTCGAACGAACGTCTACCCCTGTCCTGGTGTACAAATACATGCTCCCCTCCGGAAAGGTCAATGAACGGCCCTTCGAGAGGCCCCTCCTTACCCTGGACTGGTCTCCTGCCAGCGGAAAGGCCGTGGAGTATCTCCTTTCGTTCAAGGATGTCTTGAAAAAGGTGATAGCCATTCACGTGATCAATGAAAAGGAATTTAAGAGTACGTCTGCGATGGAGATACAGTCCCTGCGCAAGGAAAACAAGCAGAAGCTGGAGGAGGTTTGTTCCCTTTTTGAGAAAGAGGGCATAGAAGCCGAGTCGCATCTCTATGTGGGCAGCACATTTGAGCAGATAGAAAAAGCAGCGAGTGAACGGGAGGCCACAATGATTGTTGCAGGTACAACTGGTAAAAGCCCCCTGAAAGAGATGTTTCTGGGATCTGTTGGTACAAAGTTGACCAAGCATTCAATGCTTCCGAGCCTGCTGGTTCCTGCGAGTGTCAAGCTGTAAGGATAAATACTGATACATTTTCATCGGGGGGTAAAAAGCTAAAATTGCTGTACGTGACTGATTTGAGGGAGTGCGATTCGCCTTTTGGTGTCTTTAAGGGACTCTTGCCGCTAAGAAAGAAGATGTTCGACCGTGTTGTATTCGCGCTGCCTGCCTCCTCGACGGGGAGGGAGGCAGATCTTGCCAACCTGAAGATAAAATTCAAGACAAGAACAATCAAGAATTTCTCCGGTAAAGGGATCATAGCTGCCGCGAAAGAGGAACAGGCGTCTCTTATCGTGATCGATCTTGATAAGACGTCTCACGATGCCACCCTTAGATATCTCGCCCTGAAGTCAACGCTGCCGGTCCTTGTCATAGATGGTAACGCCTCGAAGGGCGGGCTACTGGACCACGTTATCTTCGCCACCGACTGGTCTCCCGCCTCTGAAAAGGCCATGGAACAGATTCTTGCCCTCGGTGACTTTGTATATGAACTGGATATCATCCACGTTATCACCGAAAAGCTTACCGTAAAAGATATGAGAGAGCTGAAAGAGCGGTTGGAACATACCAGGAAGATCTGTCTTAACGAAGGTATCAACGCGGAATCACATGTCTATGCCGGTGATGTGGCGGAAGAGATCGTAACGGCATCCGAGGATTACAGGGGAAGCGTTATTATCGTGGGATCAGGCACAAAGAGATCCTTCATGGAGCGAATATTCAAGAGAGATAAGGTCTATAATATCATAAAAAGCGCGGCTGCTCCGGTACTCTTCGTGCCGGTTGCAGTCCCGGCGAGTCGGGATTGAGACTATGGAAGTAACACTTTTTATCCATGCGGCGGATGATGCCTTTCGTATCCTGGAAAACGCGAAGGTGCAGGCCGTCGGCCTCCTTGATACGGCCACGAGGTTGACATCAGAGACGCGATGGATGGAGGAGAAAAAGGTCCAGGGCATCCTGAAGGGTGCCCAGGCGACACGTTCCGGTTTTCAGAACTTCGTTGCCACCTTCGTGATGCTGATGGGATTCTGGGCGCTCTTGTCCGGGAAGTTTGATACCTTTCACCTTTCTCTCGGCGTCATCTGTTCGGTGATCGTTGCGTATCTCAGCCACGATCTGCTGTTCGCCAATGTGAGGGTAGGGGATGGCCGGGTTATTGCTCAGAGATTTATCCGCTATATCCCCTGGCTCCTGTATGAGATCGTGACGGCCAATTTTTATGTCGCCTACCTTGCCCTGTCGCCGAAAATGCCGATAGATCCGCAGATAATCAGATTCAAGACCAAGCTGGAGAGTGATATCTCATGGGTGACGCTGGCCAATTCCATAACGCTCACGCCGGGCACCATCACGATAGATATAGCGGATCGGGAATTCATGGTGCATGCCCTCGACAGAAAGGTGGCCGGTGATCTGGATACAGGGGAGATGGAGGACCGGGTGGCACATATCTTCATGGAGGCGGACCACATATACATCCAGGATGTACTGGATGTGTCCCGTATATTTGCGGAGTTGAAGAGGGGTATGTAGATGATTGCCAGCAGTGATGATATTATCATAAAGACCATTGCAAGAATTTTTGTCCCCTTTATACAGTTATACGCCCTGTACGTCATCATGCATGGTCACTACAGCCCGGGCGGAGGTTTTCAGGGGGGCGTCATCCTGGGCGCGAGCATGGCCCTGCTCTTGATAACCCACGGCTATGATGAGGTAAAGAGAAGGCTTCCCGAAGGCGTCGTTATGCTGCTGGGGAGCGTGGGCGTCCTGATTTATGCGGGGATAGGGCTCACCTGTCTCCTTCTCGGCGGGAATTATCTCGACTACAGTCAGCTGTCCGTCATCCTGCATGTTGACCCCGCGCATGCCCGGTCTCTTGGGATACTGGGTGTTGAACTGGGAGTCGGGTTTACGGTTATGGCGATCATGTACTCCATATTTTTTGATATATCGACAGGCGGAATCCTGCCTGGGGATGAGAAGAGAAACGAAGAGTTGGAAAATAACGGATAGATTACTGATGTTTGGGGTTTCATATGAATGAATTTTTTGTTGCGGTCGGCCTCGGTCTGTGCATCCTTGTTTTTCTGGTGCTCTACCGGGTTATATTCGGCCCGGGGGTGTTCAACCGAATAGCCGCCATCTCCGCTATCGGCACCAAGACCTTGATCATACTCCTTGTCCTGGGCTATGTGTACAACCGGGTTGATATGTTTATCGATATCAGCATGGTGTACGCCCTCCTCAACTTCATCGGGTGTATCGCCGCGGCAAAATACCTGGAAATGGAACGGTAAAGATATGGGATATATCATAACTGCTCTTTCGGTAGTGTGTATTCTCGGCGGTCTCTTCTTCTTCACGACCGCGACGATCGGGCTTCTGCGCTTCCCCGATTTCTTTACGCGGCTCCACGCCACGGGGAAGGGTGATACGCTGGCCGTTTTCCTCTGCCTGGTCGGCTTTGCGATCCATGAAGGGTTGTCCCTCACCGCCCTGAAGATTCTGTTTATCGCGGTATTCATGTTTCTCGCCCAGCCAACGGCAACGCACGCCATTTCACGGGCGGGGATACGCCATGGGCTCAAACCGTGGGTGAAGGGGGAAGAACGACAATGAACGTACCCTTTGATATTATTATTCTGCTGTTTGTCGTTATGTGCGCGATCGCGGCGATAACCGTCAGGGACCTCCTGAGCGCGGTTATGATCCTCGGGGCGTACAGCTTCTTTATGTGCCTTATGTGGGCGCAGCTCGGCGCCGTCGATGTCGCCTTCACGGAGGCATCGGTCAGCGCGGGGATAGGGACCATCCTCCTGGTTGCTGCCGTGTTGAAGACCACAAGGAGGACAAAAGATTGAAGACCCTGGGCCTGATTGTATCGATAATTGCGGGGGCGTTTCTTATGTACGGCACCATTGACATGCCCGACTGGGGTGATCCCAATTCCCCAGCCAGTATTCATGTTTCGCCCCGGTATATCACGAACACCGAGGTGGAAACAGCGACGCCGAACATGGTCACGTCCGTCCTCGCCGACTATAGGGGGTATGACACCCTCGGCGAGACAACGGTTATATTCACGGCGGGCATGGCGTGTATCCTGCTCCTGAGAAGACGTGGCGGGGTCAGGAAGGCCAGACGATAGGGAGAGAGAATCAGTGGATTTTATCATAGCGAAGTACAACTACTTGATATATGTCATCCTTATGATGATAGGCTTCTATGCGATGATAGCCAAGAACAACCTGATCAAAAAGATCATCGGGATGAATATCTTTCAGACGGCGATCATACTCTTTTTTGTCTCCATCGCCTATAAGAAGGGGGGGGCCACCCTGCCGATCCTGACACACGCGGACGCGCACGGCGAGCATGCCATACAGGTTGCCCAGTACCTGAACCCCCTGCCGCATGTCTTGATGCTCACCGCGATCGTCGTCTCCATAGCGACGCTGGGTGTTGCCCTGGCAATCGCCATCATGATGTACCGGAAATACCATACCCTGGAAGAGGATGAGATACTAAAGGCAATCAAATGATTATAGAACAAGCCCCCCCCTTGATCGTTATTATAGTGCTGATGTCCGCGGTTGCCACGCCGCTGATCGGCTGGTTGAGAAAAGACCTGTGCTACCCTTGGGTTGTCCTCGTCCTTCTGGCCTCTACCTGCTGCTCGGTCCTGGTGTTGAACACCGTTATCCATGAGGGGGTTATCCACTATTACATGGGCGGTTGGCTCCCCCCCTGGGGCATCGAATACGTGATTGACCATCTGAACGCCATGATGCTGGTCCTGATCACCGGCAGTTCTTTGCTGGTAGCGATATACTCCAAGAGGAGCCTTGAGGCGGAGCTGCCCGACAGGACGGTCTCTTTTTACACGCTTTTTCTTCTGCAGGTGACGGGATTCCTGGGGATTGTCATCACGGGTGACGTCTTCAACCTTTACGTGTTTCTCGAGATAGCATCCCTGTCCGGGTATGCCCTGATAGCGACGGGTGAGGAGGGGGCCCCTTTTGCCGCCTTCCGGTACCTTATCCTGGGCACCGTCGGGGCCTGTTTCTATCTGCTCGGTGTCGGGTACCTCTATATGGTCACCGGATCCCTCAATATGGCCGATCTGGCCGAGCTCCTGCCCGCATTGTACGGCTCCAAGGTGATACTGGTCGCCTTTGCCTTCTTTATGGTCGGGATAGCCCTCAAGATGGCCCTCTTTCCCCTGCATATGTGGCTCCCCGATGCCTACACCAAGGCCCCTTCGGCAGCCAGCGCCCTGATAGCGCCGCTGATGACCAAGGTTGCCATCTATATCATGCTCAGGGTCATGTTCACCGTCTTCAGGCCCTATTTTTCCATAGACCTCCTGCCGGTGACGAAGATCATGCTGTATGCCGGGATCATAGCCATCTTTGCCGGGGCGGTGATGGCCCTGGCCCAGAGAGATTTTAAGAGGATGCTGTGCTATGTCGTGATAGCCGAGGTCGGCTACATGGTCGGCGGCGTGGGCGTAGCCAACGCCGTAGCGATCAAGGGCGCAATCCTCCATATTATGAATGATGTCGTGATGACACTCGGCCTCTTCCTCGTAGCCGGTATCCTGGCCTATAAGATGAAGAACCACGAGATTACGGCCTTTGATAATATATTCAAGAAGATGCCGTTCACCATGGCCGCCTTCCTCGTTGTGGCCCTGTCGGTCATAGGCGTACCCCCCACCTGCGGCTTTTTCAGCAAGTGGTATCTGATTCAGGGCTCCGTCATGGCCGGAAACTGGACATTTGTGGTTGCGCTCCTCTTCTCCAGCCTGGTAAATATCATCCTCTTCTTCAGGATCATTGAGACCGGCTACTACGATTTTGGTGCCTCCGGGTCGGGGCACGCCCATGAGGAGGGCTCGGGAGTGAGTGAGGCGCCCCTGAGTATGCTGATTCCCACTATTGTCGTGGCCGCGGCGATCATCCTCATTGGTCTTTACAATCAATCCATCATCACCAATATCATCAACTTCGCCGTGCCGAAGTTGTAGGTGCAAACGGCTTTTATGCCATTGTCTGAGTCGGCGCGTGCCCGGCCAAGTTATGGTGTGCTTCGGAGGGAGGCAGGCATGGGTGATCAGAAGGCCCTGACGCAGCCCCGCCTGGGGGCGCATATGTCCATCGCGGGCGGCCTGGAGAAGGCGCTCCTCAGGGGACAGACACTGGGGTGCACGACGATCCAGCTGTTCACCAAGAATTCGAACCAGTGGAAAGAGCGGGTCCTTGAAAAATCGGAGATACAGCTGTTCCGGGAGTTGAGAGAACAAACGGGGATCGACCCGGTTATCTCACATGCCAGTTATCTGATCAATCTGGCCTCTCCGGACGAGGAGATGTATGCAAAATCCCTGGATGCCATGGTCCATGAGATCCGCCGGTGTGAACAGCTCGGTATCGACTATATTGTCGTCCACCCCGGTTTTCATAAGGGACGCGGCGAGGGATGGGGGATAGGCAGGATAACCGAGGCCCTCGACGCCATCCACGCCGATACCGCGGGATCGAGAGTTAGGGTCGCCCTGGAGACGACGGCGGGGCAGGGGAGCGCCCTCGGGGGGAGCCTTGAGGAGATAGCCCGTATTATCGAGAGGGTAAAAGAAAATTCCCGTCTGGTATTTTGTCTTGATACGTGCCACATGTTTGTGGCAGGATACGACCTTCGGACACAGCAAAACTATCTTGATCTTTTTAGAGAGATTGATGATACAACAGGCAGGGAGAAACTGAGGGTTATTCACCTTAATGATTCAAAGAGAGAAATGGGCTCCCGGGTGGATCGGCACGAGGACATCGGGGAGGGGATGATCGGTGAGGGACTGTTCAGGCTGATTATGGGGGATATATCTCTTGCGGGTGTTTCAAAGATTATAGAAACCCCTGGTGATATCGAAAATTTGCAACTGCTCAAGAGTTTTGCTTAACCAAACGTAAAGGAGATTGGAATGAAGAGATTTGTGGTTTTTCTCTGTGTTTTAGGTGTGATGCTTTCCGGACTGGTGTGGGCTGAGGAGGCAAAGAACCAGGTGAAAAGGGTGGCGGTTCTTCCCTTTTCTGTTCATAGTTCTGAGGATATAGCCTATGTACGGGACGGGATATGGGATATGCTGATCTCCCGTCTCTCGGCGAGCGGGGGCATACAGGTCAGCGCGAAGCAGAAGATTTCAGAGGCGCTGGGCAAATCAACCCAAAAAGAGCTGGCTATTGCAGATGTTTACAGCCTGGGCAAGAGATTGGATCTTGATTACGTTGTGTGGGGGAGTATAACGAAGATCGGCAACAGCATAAGCCTTGACGCAAAGCTCCTCGATGTGTCCACCTATAAGACGCCCGTGGGTGTCTTCGAACAATGCCGGGGAATGGACGATGTGATACCGAGGATAAGTGATTTTTCGAAAAAGATACACTACTATGTCCTGGGGATAACCCCTCCGGCTGGCGAGGTCGCGGCCCTCCCCCCAGCCGGACAGGTTGGGTCCCCTGCCAAGTCCCTGCAGATATCCGATGAGGGCAAGGTCATACGGACTAGGCGGGGTACCTTTACTTCCGTGATTAATCCCTCCTTTATAACGGCCACCAACCCGCTTGCCCAAAAGGGATTCTGGATGAGCCAGAGTTACAAAAAGACCTTCAAGGGGATGGATATAGCGGATGTGAATGGCGATGGCCTGAATGAGGTTGTCGTTATCGATGAAAACTCCCTAATGGTATACCAGAAGAACAAGGCAGAGTTCAAACCCCTCGGTAAGATTCAAGGAGATAAGTCCGATAGTTATATCGCGGTTGACGCGGCTGATATCAATGGAAACGGCATAGCGGAGATTATCGTGACGAACATGAAAGGCCTCGATCTTAATTCCTTTGTAGTGGAATTTCAGGATGGAAGGTTTATCAGGATAGCGTCCGATCTAAGGTGGTTCTTGAGGGTTCTCGACATATCCGGGACGCCGAAACTGCTGGGGCAGGAAATGGCGATGGACAAGCCGTTCAACTCACCCATACATGAGATCGTTTACCGGGATGGAAAGTATAGAAAAGGTGAGCGAATGTCCATACCTCTGGAACTTTCCGTTTACGGCCTTGCCATTGATCGGATAGATGCGTCCAATGCCAATAGGGTTATTGCCCTGGATGAATTCGGGCATATCAGTATATACAAGGAAACAAAGGCGTCGATTCAATATGATATCCAGATAATCGGGGGAAGCGACGATCTGCTGTGGGAGAGCCAGGATGTGTTCGGCGGGTCCAACAACAACTTCCGGTTTGGAGACATTCTGAAAACCTCGGACAACATAGACGCCCCCGAGAGGATCTACATAAAGGAGAGGGTACTTACCTA
>JAUSPK010000041.1 GCA_030655735.1 Syntrophales bacterium
CCCCACACCTGGCGGGACAAAGGGGGGATTGGCTCCGCCCCGGAAGGATGACCCCCAGCCGGAGAGAGGCAGCCAGTACACCGGCGAGGAGGTCTCCCTCGATTTTCAGGACGCCGATATAAAGAGCGTGTTCAGGCTGCTATCGGAGATAAGCGGCTTCAGTATCATTGCAGGCCCGGAGGTAACGTCCGAGGTGACGGTGCACATGAAAAATGTCCCCTGGGACCAGGCCCTCGATGCTGTTCTGGAGATAAACGGTCTTGGAAAGAAACAGTCTGGGAGGGTAATAACGGTTCTTCCCCTTGAGGCACTCAAGAAGGCCAAGGAGGAACAGAAAGAAAAGGATGTGACCCAGGGCAGACTCAAACAGGTCTCCATAGAGGCGAAGATCGTCGAGGTGACGGCAAACTTTGCCCAGGAACTGGGTATCCGATGGGGGGCCGGTCTTTCGTCGGGGAATTTTGCCGCGGGGATCGGGAGCGCAGCCTCGGGGACCACAACCCCGATCGGAGGGGGGGTAGGCCTGACCGGCAGCGGCTTGGGGGTCAATTTTCCATCGCTCGCTAGCGCTACACCGGCAATCGGTCTGCTGTACGGAACGAGCAGGATGATCCTGGATGCCAAGCTGTCCGCCCTTGAAGCCTCCGGTAACGGCAAGATCATCTCATCCCCCAAGGTCACCACGCTCGACAGCGTGAAGGCCACGATAAAGCAGGGCGAGGAGATTCCGTATACGGTTACCGATAAAGATGGCAATTCATCGACGGAATTCAAGGATGCGGTCCTGAAGCTGGAGGTGACGCCGACGATCACCCCTGAGGGGAGGATCTCCATAGTGGTGAGTGCCAGTAACGATTACGCGGACTGGCAGACCGACTCCGCAGGCGATCGCGTCGAGAACCCCCCCATCAACACCAGTTCGGTGCAGTCAAGCGTGGTGGTCAGGGACGGGGACACGATCGTTATCGGCGGTGTATATAAGACGATTGCAAGCGAGACGGTGTCAGGTGTTCCGGGGCTGTCACAGATACCCGTTCTGGGCTGGCTGTTCAAATACAAGACGACCACCACTGAAAAGAGGGAGCTTCTGATATTTCTCACCCCGAAGGTAGTCACGGAAGAGGGGTAACCAGGCAACCCTCTGGGGAATCTCATTATTCCCGGGAGGGGGCAGGGTGCTGCGCCCTTACCGTCGTGTGTATGCCGCCGCGCACGTTGAAGGTGCCGACAACCTCGACCCTACGGGGGTGTATCGTTTTCACGAAATCGTCGAGGATCGTATTGACCGCCTCTTCGTGAAAGATTCCCCTGTCACGGTAGGAATTCAGGTATATCTTCAAAGATTTGAGCTCGACCAGGGATGCGTCCGGCACGTACGTTATCAGTATCTCCGCGAAGTCGGGCTGCGCCGTCATCGGACACAGACAGGTAAATTCCGGGAACCGTATGACAACCTCGTACTCACGCTTCCTGTAGATGTTTTCTATCGCCTCCATACAACCTCACTAACAGATAACAGAGCGGAGTGTCAAGAAGGGCGATCCCCACCTTGACGATATACTGGCTGAGAATCATCATGCCGACCGTCGCCGGAGGGACTGTGCCCCAGAAGGCTATGCCTATGAACAGGACGGAGTCGATCACCTGCGATACAATTGTCGAAAGATTATTCCTCAGCCACAGGTGTCTGCCTGCCGTTTTTTCTCTCCACCAGTGAAAGGCCCAGACGTCGTGATTCTGCGAGATCAGATAGGCGACCATCGATGCCAGCACGATCCTCGGTGTTGATCCGAGGATGACGTTGTATGCCTCCTGGTGTTTCCAGAATCCGGCCGGGGGGAGGAGCTTGCCGGCCAGTATCACAAGCACCATGAACAGTGACAGGTAAAACCCCGTCATTACAAGGGCGCCAGCGCTCCTTTTCCCTTCCACCTCAGCAACCACATCGGTGAAGAGAAAGGTGAGGGGATACAGAATAATTGCCGCGGGGAGTACCAACCCTCCTACCATGATGATCTTGGACGCCAGGATGTTTGCCAACAGCAGGGATACCACAAAAAGATATTTTATGAATTGAATATTTGGTGAAGTCATATCAAGTTTTTCATTGAAAGAGTTTTGTAAACAAGGGTAAGAGGAATATCACTGCGACATGAATTATGTCAATTGATTTTTCAGGAAATTACCGGTAATAAAACCTGGATTGATGGAAGGTTATGGACGGGACATATCTTGAGGATAGAAGAGTTTTTCTGTCGGATGCTGCGGCAGATATGGACGAGGGGCGGTATGATGATGCCCTTGCCCTCGCGGATGCCAGGCTGAAGCGCTTTCCGGGGGACATGGACGCCCATCTTGTCAGGGCATCATGCCGGGCCCGGATGGGCAGACCGACAGAGGCGGAA
Source organism: Syntrophales bacterium (assembly GCA_030655735.1). GTDB lineage: Bacteria > Desulfobacterota > Syntrophia > Syntrophales > UBA2210 > UBA6078. Next base: position 2,406 of record JAUSPK010000041.1, read on the forward strand.
GAGATCCTTGAACAGTGGCATGCTATCGTACGGGATCAGTCGCAGGTGTATGAGGTCCTGGGAGACGCGTACCATCGGGAGGGGATGGCTGATCAGGCGACACGTTCCTATATGAGATTTATGGAGCTGAATGCCGGTACCAGCGCGGCGCGGCGCGTATCTGAAAAGATACCTTCGCTGCAGGACACTGATATCAACGGCGGGGAAGACCTCGAATCTGCCCTGCCGGATGATTTTTATACCCTCACCCTGGCCAGGCTGTATGTGAAACAGGGACACTTTCGGATGGCCGGGGATGTTATTGAAAAGGTACTGGAAAAAACTCCGGAAAATAGCGAGGCCAGGGAATATGCCGTGCGTGTGCGCCGGCTGATCGAGAAGGGGTGGAACCCGGTAGTTGATGAACTGGACAGGTGGCTAGGTGAATTGCAGGAAAGAGAGAATCCATGAAACTCCGCGGCTGGGTACCCGCGGCCGGCGCGTACGGTCGATGCTCCCCGGGTTTGATGTGGAGGGCATTCTTCTTTTCGGAGAAGCGAATATCCGCTACCTGACGGGGTTTGCCGGGAATGATGGGGTCCTTTTTGTGGGGAGAGAACGGTCCGTCTTGCTTGTGGATGGGAGGTATATAACCCAGGCGAAGGAGGAAGCGGCGGATTGTGATATCGTTGAGTTCAGCGACAGGACGGAAGGGGTAGCTGGGGTGATCTCCGATCTGGGGCTGAAAAGGGTGGGGATTGAATCCCAGGCCATCGCACTGGACAGCTATCTTATGTTGCAGAAGCTGGCGACTGGTGTCTCTCTCGAGCCCTTGTCGGTGGAGATAGAGCGCATACGGATCATAAAGGATACGGACGAGGCCGCCCTCCTTCGGGAGGCTGCGGGGATGGCGGCACATGCCCTTGAAGGGACGCTGGAGCACATCGAACCCGGTATCACCGAAAGGGACGTCGCCGCGATCTTGGAGATGAAGATGAGGCAGGCCGGGGGTGAGGGGCCGTCCTTCGAGACCATTGTGGCCTCCGGCAGCAACTCGGCCCTCCCCCACGCGACCCCTGGTCCCCGCGAGATACAGGATGGTGATTTTGTAACCATAGATTATGGGACTGTGTGCCGGGGGTATCACTCGGACGAGACCTGCACCTTTGCCGTGGGGAGCATAACGGAGAGACAGGCCGCTGTGTACGCCGTCGTAAAGGAGGCGCATGACAAGACGATCGATGCAGTGAGTTCGGGGGTTTCCTGCAGGGATATCGACGCCATTGCCAGGGCCCATATTGACGATGCGGGTTACGGCGCCTATTTTTCACATGGAACCGGGCATGGTGTGGGGCTTGTTGTTCACGAGCCCCCCCGGCTGTCTTCGCGGGCGGAAGGGTTTCTGGAAGAGGGAATGGTCGTTACGGTGGAACCCGGTATCTATATCCCCGGTCTGTGGGGGGTGAGAATAGAGGACACCGTCATGGTCGAGAAGAATGGGTGCGAGATTCTGACAAAGATGTCCAAGGATCTGAGAATACTATAATATACTCTGTGAGGGTTTTGGCTTATGTCGTTTCCGGATGATTTGATTTACAGCAGCGAGCATACATGGGTAAGGGTTGATGGGGACATCGCGACCGTGGGCATAACGGATTACGCCCAGGACAAACTGGACGAGATTCTGTCAGTGGAACTTTTTCCGGTAGATTCTTCGGTTGAACAGGGCGAGCCCTTCGGGGTTATAGAGTCCGCCAAGGTGACGACTGAACTGATTTCTCCCGTGAGCGGTGACATTGTCAGCGTCAATGATGACCTCGACGATGATGTCGGCATCCTCAACAGTGATGCATACGATACGGGGTGGATGATTGCCGTTGAGATGCGGGAGGTTGGAGAACTGGATAATCTGATGGATGCGGAGGAGTACACGGATTTCATCGAGGCGAATGAGGAGGCCGAGTAACGTCAGGTGGATCCATGGAGAATTGTCC
>JAUSPK010000055.1 GCA_030655735.1 Syntrophales bacterium
GCCCGTAGCCACTATCCCGGCACCCGTCCTGAGCGCGTTCTCCACCTTGCGATTTGTTATAAGCGCGGACATCTTTCCGTACTCTATCTGATATTCCCCGCCGCCACCGCAGCACCTGTCCGCCTCCTCCATCTCCACAAACTCAATATCGGGAAGGAGTTTCAACAGGCGGCGCGGCTGGACACCAACATTCTGGCCCTTAACAAGATGGCACGGGTCATGATAGGTGACTCTGACCTTTTCACCCCCGGCGGGCGGAAATTCGGGAAGCCAGTCCCGGTGCGCGTCGATAAATTCTGAGACATCCATCGTTATATCGGCAAGGTATTCGGCGGACCTCACCAGATCGTCATCCACTCCCTCACCCAGGTCGCGAAGCTCTTTCAGGATGTGCACGTATTCATTGCGGAGGGCGGAGCCGCATGTGGCGCAGTCCACAATAACCGCGTCCACGCCTTCCCGGGAAAACATGCCGACGACCTCTTCTATGCAGGCAAGAGCCGTTTTGCGGTCTCCTGAGAGGAAGATCGGCAGGCCGCAGCAGGACTGTTTTTTCGGAATCGCAACCTGCACCCCCATACGGGTCAGAACCGATACAACCGCCTTGCCGACATCGCCAAAAACATAGTTGGTGGCACAGCCATGGAAATAGAGGACACGGGCGTTCATCACACCCTCCGGCCTGACTATTTCCGGAAATTCATCGTTGAAGGGTTTCGGATTCATTGGAGGAATCCCATCTATCGGAAGATTCCCCACCTTTATTTTGCTCTCTATCCATGGGCCGCCGAATATCTTCCGAACCCATTTTCCGAACCACGCGGACGTGGACATCAGCCATCCACGGGCGAGTACCTGGAAGAACAGTTTCTTGGTAAAACCCAGTCCATACCGTTCAGCGGCGCGCCAGCGCAATCCGGAAAACAGGGCGTCCTGACGCACACCGCTCGGACAGGCAGCCACACAAGACCCGCAAAGAAGACATGACGAGAAGAGGATGTCGCTCATGTGCTCCGTGATCTCGATATCCCCTTCTATGATATGCTTTGCCAGTTGGACCTTGCCCCGCGGGCTGTGGGATTCCACAAGCATCTCCCTGTATACCGGACAGGCATTAAGGCACAGGCCGCATTTGGCGCAATGATACACATGCTCGCCGGTGGCATCACTCAATAAAGGCCTGTTTTTTTCCATCACATTCACAACCTTCTGATCCTTGTGGCCCCAGCAGGCCTGGTTATTCGATAAATTTTCCGGGATTCAATATCCCTTTAGGATCCAGAACGGACTTAATCTCTACCATAAGTCTCCTGGCATCCTCATTCATTATCAGCGGCAGAAACGCCTTCTTTGATATACCGATACCATGTTCTCCGGAAAGGGTCCCTCCAAGATCCACCGCAAGTTGAAATATCTCGGAAACGGCCTTCTCCACCCTCTCCCACTCTTCCTTGTCACGCTTGTCGGTTACTATCATGGGATGGGTATTCCCGTCCCCGGCATGGGCCATAACGCCTATAGTGAGATGGTACTTTTCCCCGATTTCAACGGTCCCTCTTATCATTGCCGGCAGATTGCTGACCGGAACCGTGCAGTCCTCCAGGACACAGGTGGGCCTCTTTCTGGACATGACACCAAACGCGCTCCGGCGGCCGAGCCACAGTTTTTCCTCTTCCTCGACCGATTCGGCTACCTGTATGGCGGAAGACCCCTCCTCCCTGCAGATCTTCGTGATGATATCCACCTGCTGTCGGCAGGTCGCTTCCTCACCATCAACCATGATCAGCAGAGTTCCCTCCACATCCCTGGGCAGGCCGATATGGGCCGAATCTTCGATCATGTTCACGACAACCTTGTCCATGAGTTCCAGCGCCACAGGGACGATGCCCAACCCGATAATTCGGGCAACCGTTCCGCTTGCCCCGTCCAGTTGCGGGAAGAATGCCTGAATGCTCTGCTGGAACGGCGGAAGGGGGAGCAATTTTACGGTAACCTCCGTTACAATCCCCAGGCACCCCTCAGATCCGGTAAAGAGTGATATGAGGTCTATCCCCGTGACGTTTTTGGCGGTAATGCCGCCGGCGTTTATAATCCGGCCGTCGGCCAGAACAGCCTTGAGCCCCAGTATCCAGTCCCTTGTCACGCCATATTTGACGCCGCGAGGCCCGCCCGCGTTTTCGCCGACATTTCCACCAAGGGTGCTCACCGACCAGGAGGCGGGATCCGGGGGATAAAAAAGGCCTGCTTCTTTAACCTTATTCTGCAGGTCCAGATTGGTATGTCCGGCCTCAACGATGGCGTATCTGTTTTCCCTGCTGAGTTCGATAAGCCGGTTCAAACGCGTCAACAGCAGCACCACTCCGCCCTTCAGGGGCACTGTCCCTCCACTGAGATTAGTACCCGCTCCGCGTGGGGTAACAGGGATCGCCTCTTCGTTCGCCACTTTCATGATGGCCGAGACCTGTTCCGTACTCTCCGGCAGCAAAACAGCATCCGGCATTGCCTCCGCCACAGAGGAATCATAGGAGTAGCTGATCAAATCCTCAACAGAATCAAGGTAGGAGCCCTCCCCCACAATTTCACGAAACCTTTTTGCCGTTTCTTCTCTTAACATGGCAGCTCCTCTGGTTTACGTTATGCCGCAGTTTAATCTCTGATATTTTCAGCAAGGATATCCGCCACATGTTTCATCTTTTTGTCCGGGGCCTGCTGGTCGATACCCCCCTGGAGCTGGACCATGCATCCCGAACACGCGCAGGCAACGATCCCAGCTCCGGTATTCCGGATATTTTCTATCTTCTGCGTAAGGATGGGAATTGACAGGTAGCTGTGCTGAACACCGAAGGCGCCTGACATGCCGCAACACTTGTCTGCGTCCTTCATCTCCACCAATTCATAACCCTCAACAGATTCTATGAGTTTCCGGGGTTCTTCATGGATATCCAGCACACGTTTCAGGTGACATGAATCATGGTAGGTGACCTTTATCGCGTCGGCCTTTTTGGCTGCTTTTTTCAGGCGGCCTGTCTTTTCATATTCACGGGCGACGAAGGAACAAAACTCTTCCATCTTGTTCGCCATATTTTCTGCCCGTACCTTCGATTTCGGCTCATCCTCAAACAGATGCGGGTAGTCACGAATTTGTTCGACACCCGTGGGACAGGCACAGATGATGACGTCGACATCGAGATCTTCAAACGCCTCGATGTTGTTCATCGCGATCTTCTTTGTATGTTCGACATCTCCGGTGGCCGACACCGGCTTTCCGCAACATCCCTGTCCTTCCGGGTACACAACCTCCATCTTCAGGTCCTGGATGACCTTGATGACACTCTCTCCGGTTTCCGGGAAAACAAAATCCATTGTGCAGCCGCTGAAAAAACCAACACGTTTTACAGGCTTTTCAATCTTCTTTATTACGTCATCAACACGATCACGAAGCGGAACCTTCGCGATAGACGGAAGGCTGCGGTCTTTGGTCATTCCGGCGAGGAAGAGGGGCAGGTGACGCACCAGGCCTTTCGACGTGAAAGGTTTCTGGGCGACGGAAGCCGCGCGCAAAAGGCCGTGGAATAATCTCCTGTTTGTCATGACATT
>JAUSPK010000067.1 GCA_030655735.1 Syntrophales bacterium
TTCGTTATCGCACTTATCCCCTTTAGTGGGGCTTATCCCCTTTAGTGGGGCTTATCCCCTTTAGTGGGACTTATCCCGTTTATCGGGGCTAGGGGACGAACGAAGGCCGCGCGGTGGGGGAGAATCGCCCGCTGCCATTCCCGCGAAAGAGGAACCGTGATGATCATTGTCTTTACCGATCTGGACGGTACGCTTCTGGATGCCGAAACCTATTCCTATCAGCCGGCTGCCGATGCCCTGCAAGAGATCGCTGCCCTCCAGATTCCCCTTATCATAATGAGCAGCAAGACGCGGAGCGAGATCGAATTCGTCCGCCGGGATCTGAAAAATAACCACCCCTTTGTCTCAGAAAATGGGGGAGGGATCTTTATCCCCGAGGGGTATTTTCCCTTCTCTGTACCTCACACCAGAAGAACGTCCGGGTATTTTTTCGTCGAGATCGGAGTCCCTTATCTGCGCCTAACGGCGTTTCTTGAACAGATCAGCCGGGAGTATTCCCTGCCGATCCGGGGATTTCATTCCCTGTCCGTGGGTGAGGTATCGCATCTGACAGGTCTGTCAACCCCTGCCGCCTCACGTGCGAAGGAGAGGGAATATGATGAACCGTTTCTGTTTGATGGCGATAGGGTTCAATGGGGTCGGCTGGAAGAGCTGGTTACGGCAGAGGGGTTTGTGCTTACCCGTGGTGGGAGATTTCATCATGTGAGCGGCCCGCATGATAAGGGAACGGCCGCAGGAGTACTGATAGACTGTTACCGCCGCCGGTATCCGAACGCACTGTTCGTGGGAGTGGGAGATGCCGCCAACGATCTGCCGTTTCTGAGGTTGGTTGATCGTCCTGTCCTCGTTCAGAGACCCGACGGTACGTACGAGTCTGAGATTGACATTCCGGGTTTGTATCGTGCCTCCCGCCCGGGCCCGGCAGGCTGGGGCGAGACCGTTCTTGAGCTGATTCACAGGGGCAGATCCGGTTAACCACGTACCGCCTTGGGAAGGTGGTTCTTTGGCAGGTACAGTCCAAGAAGGTAGGGCTTCTGGGACAGAAAGGCCCTCGACTGGTTCCGTACCTCTTGCTCAGCGAAATCGATGCTGTAGCGAAAGGTTGTGTAGTCAAAGGAGAGACTGCGCGCAAAATACAGGGGTTTCAGGGCATCGATGATCTCCTGTTTTTCCACTTCCGTGGCGCCGTCAAACAGGAACAGGAGCCGGTATACAATCTGTGTCCAGAGCATGATATCCAGATCATAGTGGTCGAGCGCGAACATGCTTCGAATCCGGTTATAGGCATACGAACTCAGATATTGCTTGATCAGATGCTGATACGAATTATACTCGTTTCGGCATTGATTCTTCAGGGCTAAGACATCTATGGAAAGTGTCTGCGGTTCCAGCATCTTTTTGAGGCCATACCGGGCTACCGGACGTTTCTCACGATATGGGTTGGAGGAGTCCATCAGCGGGGCCTCCAGCCAGGTCTCGCGGTGCCGGAGGAGCAGTGAAAAAAGCGTGTAGACCACCTCCTCAAACATCTTGCCGAGTTTCGGAGAGCTTGCGTTGTGTATCTTGTTCCCGAGCCCTGTCTGGCAGATTTTGAAATCGCCGAAGAGTGCGCTCAGCGACATAAAGATATCGATGCCATACTGCCGTGTCATATCGTTCCAATCCTGGTCGAGCCAGTGGGAACAGAGCCGTGAAGAGAAGGCAAAATCTCCCCCTATCGGCTGCCTGACGTCCACCCGTGCGAGGGAGAATGCGAGCGGATAGCACAGATGGTTGGTAATGGTGCCATCGAACTGGTGCCTCGAATAGAGGGGAGTAACGAAATCCTTTCCCCGCTTTATGGGATACCCGAGATATTTTATCCAGTCGGGTGTGATCGATCGGAGGTCCGCATCGACAGCGATCATAATCTTTGACTGCGCATCCCTGCAAAATTGGAAGAGGTTATGAAAATTATTTCCCTTCCCCTTTACCCCCTCCGGTGTGGAGATATACCGTTTCTCGATCTTGTCGGGAACAGCGGCGGAAAAGAATGCGTCCTTCGTGCTGTCCATGCTGTTGTTGTCACAATTGACGATAACAGATGCCGCCTCCGGAAAATATTTGGCGAGCCCCTCTCCCGCCATCCTGACAACGTGGCCGATGGTCGCTGCCTCGTTGTAAGAGGGGATGCCGACTACCACATCAAATCTATCTTGCATGTCCTATTCCTATCCCATTGCCTTTGCAAAAAAGGCCGTCTCCTTTTCCACGGCATCCCGTATATCGCTCAAGATGTCGGGCTGTTTCATGATTATCCGCTCCCACGAAACGGTCTGAGGGATCTCGAATATCCGATTCTTGCTCTCTTTTTCATAGGCGATCAGGTCGTCAATCAGCCCGGCATCCTTATACCCTCGGAACCTCTGATCATTGACGAGAAGGTGCAGCAGATTATCACTGACGAGATGGGGGGATGAGGTGAGGGATTCTCCGGCGGCCAGGATGGAATCCCGAAATACCCCTTTTACCATGGCCTCCTCCTCATCCTGATCGTACTCAAGATTTGAAAAGGACGCATTCTCGGAGTATTTCTTGATAAGCTCGTCGGCCATGTTCAGATAGGTCGCGGTAATATCCCGGACAAAATAACCGGATATCTCAAATCCCTCTTCAACGACCAGTGTCCAGAGCAGCGTGGTCACGATATCCGTGGCCATCTTATAGAGACCCGATTCCGGATCATCCGCCGCGATGGGCTGGTGCTTGTGCTCGAAGGGGCCTAAAGAAAATTGTACCTGCGCTATGTTGTTTGCCTTCCGGTAGGCCTCTATAAGGGTAAAGAGCTCCACTCCCCAGTTGGTGGCAAAATGCATACGCTTGAGAAGGTTGACCTCGAATGCCACTTCTCCGGACAACTGATAGTTAAATGCCAGCAGATAGTCGATGAGACTGATGAATTTTTCGTCCTCCGATTCCCGGAATTTTCGCTTGAGGGCCAGAAGGAACGGGTCGAGGAGGAGACGTTTTACCCTCCCGTACATGCGGTTGTCTCCGATCCTCAGATAGGACGCCTTGGAAAACTGGTAATTCAAAACGATGAGGGGATAGAAGAGCCGGTCAAGCTGTCTGTGGTGAAAGGTCCGTATGTCGGCATCGATGACACCGATATAATTGGCTCCGATGGCCTGGGCTATCCCGAAGGACATGAACATGTTCCTGCCTTTCCCGGGTTGTCTGAACCCGAGGCTGAAACTGTCGATTCTTTTGTACAGTTCCTTGAACCGGTCACCTTCGTTATGCTGTATGATGTAATTGCGTATCCCGTATTCCTTGAGGAGGGCCGCAAGCTCCAGTGCCTCTGTGTCGGTAGCCGCATCGAGTCCGAAGACAATCTTTCTCAGGTATGAGACCTTGCCGAGCTGTTTGAGTATATTGGTAAAGACGGGCCTGTTCTCAGGAGCGGTAAACTCTGTTACCAGTGTCGGGATAACCAGAATCGCCTTTTTGCCCCGCAAGTTCACTCTCAGCTTGGGGCCAAGCTTCTGCTGGTCTTTGTCGATAAGATACAGCGTGGTTATATCTCTACATTTCTGCGAAAAATTCATCATGTCTTCCCCTCCTAAAGGCTGAGTTTGCCATGAGATAAACGATGCGTAGTGAGTGAATCTGCTTCCGGGCGGCAGTAGTGATGTGAGATGCGAAGGCCGATGCCGCTAACATCGTTGTTGGATGTGTATCTACCTGATAGAGCTAGCAGATTTTCCCGAAAATAACAACACCTCATTTGCTCCCGGCCGTGCGCGTGAAGGTCCGTGTGTAAGAACTGAGGGGGTATCGTTATGGCATAAAAGGGTTGACAGTGCCGAGTGATAAGAATATTGTTTCGTTCGTAACACGGGGGGCTTCCTTCCTGACGGAGAGGACACCACAAACACAAGCCGGTTTCAAATCGACAATAACTGATGAATCTGCAGTGATGCGGATCTGTGAGGACAGAAATGAAGACCTTTTTCCACCCCGATTCGATTGCCGTTATCGGCGCCAGTAATCGCAAGGGCAGCCTGGGTAGTCAGATAATAACGAACCTTCTCTACGGGTATGAGGGGGCTGTCTACCCCGTCAACGCGAACTATGAAGACATTGAAGGGATTCGCTGTTTTCCCTCGGTAGAAAAAATTCCCGGCCCCGTGGACCTGGCGATTGTTATTGTTCCGGCCCCCGCCG
>JAUSPK010000075.1 GCA_030655735.1 Syntrophales bacterium
CATATCCAATCCTCCCAGGTTGATTATGAAGAAAATATACCATATTCTTTACGACATTACAAGGTTGACGTGACACTAGCCTCGCTACGCGGGATAAGTGCGTTCACGAAATTCTCCCCTGCAAAAAACGCAGGGAATAATTTCTAACTTACTAATACGAGAATGGCCAGAGCCGGAAGTTGGAACGGATAATCCGCCAGACCTCGGCCAAACCGCGCGGCTCCAGCAGGATGAAGAGGACTATGGCCGACCCGAACGCGAGCTCTCGCAGCGGCGCCATTGAAAGCCCCACCGCGCTGAGCATATCGGTGCTCATGAGCAAATCGGTCAGCCACCGCAGCCCCTCGTTCAGCCCCGTGATAAAGAGCGCGCCGTATATGGCACCGGCGATGCTCCCCAGCCCGCCTATAATAACCATCGCTATGAATTCCACGGAAAGACCCAGGTTAAAGGGTTCCGTCGTGATACTGACCATGTAGTAGGCCCACAGGGCGCCGGCAACCCCCGCGTAAAAGGAACTTATTCCAAACGAGAGAAGCTTGTAGGGGAATATCGGGATGCCCATCCCCTCGGCGGCCCGGTCATTATCGCGTATCGCCACAAATGCTCTACCGTACCTGGTTCTCATGAGGTTGACGGCAAGGAGGGTCATCCCAATCAGACAGAGATAGACAATATAGAAGAAGCTCCTGTCACCCCCCATCGCCACGCCGAAGAGGGATATTTCGGGGAGCACGATTCCCATGGTTCCCTTCGTCAGCCCTTCCCAGTGAATGAGAAGGTACTCAATGATGAACTGCCCGGCAAGGGTCGCAATGGTGAGATACAGGCCCTTCAGTCTCCCCGATGGCAGTCCAAAGAGCACCCCCACCAGGGCGGTGATCACACCCGCGCAGGGAACGGCGAGGAGGAAAGGGAAGTCAACCCGCGTAGCAAGTATGGCGGCTGCGTAGGCGCCCACTCCGAAAAAGGCCCCGTGTCCCAGGGAAAGCTGCCCGGTAAAGCCTGTCAGTATGTTCAGGCCGATCGCCGCTATGGCTGTAATGGCAACCGTGTTGAGGATATAGAGGAGATAGGGCCCGCTTATATACGGAACAACCCCGAACAGGATCACCAGCCCCGCTATCAGCGATGCGCGGCCAAAATCCGTCTCGAAGATCGTCAGCTCCTGCCCGTATCGATCATTGAAATTACCACAGGGGTGAAAACGTAACTTTCTCATTAGACCCTTTCAATCTCTACCAGGCCGAAGAGGCCGTAAGGTTTTACCATCAATATGAATACCAGGACGATGTACGGGATCACGTCACGCAGTGATGTGGAGATGTACCCTCCGGTGAAAGTCTCCAGGAGGCCTATGATGATCCCCCCGATCACCGCCCCTCCGATACTGTCGAGACCTCCCAGTATGACCACCGGGAAGACCTTGAGTCCGATGGAAGAGAGGTCATGGACATTGATCCCGTTGATGGTGCCGAGGACGATCCCGCTCATCCCCGCCACTAGGGCCGCGATGGCCCAGGAAAGCGCGAAGACCTTCCGCACGTGCACCCCCAGCGAGAGGGCCGCCGGCTGGTTATCCGCGACCGATCGCATATAGATCCCCTGGGAGGAGTACTTGAAAAAGAGGCCGAAGAGCATGAGGAAAACCAGACCGACTGCGATCGACACGACATACACCGGAGGTATGTTGACGCTCCCCCAGTGGATGGCAAGGCCCGCCGGGAGAAACTCGGGAAAGGTATAGAGGTTCCCTCCCCATACGAGCAGCATGGCCCCCTTAAATATCGAGGCCAGCCCCACGGTGAGCATGATGACATAGATGAGGGGCTCACCGATCAGCGGGCGCAGGAAGAGTCGTTCGACGACAAATCCAAGGATGAAACAGGCGGCAAGGGCCAGGGGAAAGGCCAGGTAGACGGGCAGCCCCGCCCATCCGATCAGGGCCAGAAATACGAACGCCCCCAGGGCCATCAACTCACCATGCGCAAAGTTGAGCACACTGGATGATTTAAAGATCATGACAAACCCCATGGCCGCCAGGCCATAGAGAAAACCGATGCTCAGTCCATTCACCAAAAGCTGGATGAAAAATTCCATACGATATCACTCCCGTCTCAATCAAGTTTCAATATACGTACCCTGGTTTCCAGCGTGCCAACCTGCCCGTCCCGATAGCGGACCGTTGTCTTCACGTCCAGGCTGTCCTTGTCTTCATACATGGCGTTGATAAGCTTCAGATAGAGTCCGTAGACAAACCGACGGCGCACCTTCCCCGTCCGTGTCAGTTCCTCGTCATCCGCATCGAGGAGCTTGTAGAGGAGGATGCACCGGCGTATCTTCATGGCATCCGGCAGCCGTTCATTGACCGCTCTGATCTCCCCGCTCACCAACTCCTCCACCTCCGGCCGCTGAGAGAGGTCCGTATAGGTGGTATAGGGGATCATCCTCTCTTCGGCCCAGTTGCCGACATTCCCCATATCGATATTGATAAGCGCGGTTATGTAGGGGCGCCCCTCGCCGAAGGTGACCGCCTCCCGCAGGTAGGTGCTGAATTTCAGACGCGTCTCTATAAAATCAGGGGAGAATGCCTCCCCCTGCTTGTTGCGGATGATTTCCTCCCGGCGTCCGATAATGACGAGGTGTCCATCATCATCCAAATAACCGGCATCCCCGGTCCTCAGCCAGCCGTCCACAAACGCGGCCTTCGTTGCCTCAAAATCGTTATGATACCCCCTGAACACCGTTTTGCTCGAGAGAAAGACCTCCTGATCCTCGGATATCTTCACCTCCATCCCGGTCAGGGGCCTGCCGACCGTCTCGGCCTTGATCTCATTGTCGGGCTGGATCTGGAATATCCCCCCCGATTCCGTCAGTCCATAGCACTGTTTCAGATTGAGTCCCAGCGAACGGAAGAAGCGTATCACGTCCGGACTGATCGGATGTCCCCCCGTGTAAGCGCTGGAGAACCGTGAACAGCCAATCCGGTCCAGGAGGGGGTGGAAAACGGTAACTGAGGCCAACCATCCCGCACACCTGAGAAGAGGCCCTGGGCGGCTACCCTGTGACTCCTGATCGGTAATCCTGCCTCCGATATACTCCGCCAGATGAAATAGTTTTCTTCGCACCAAACCGGCATCGCCTATCTTTACACGGATAGTAGAGGCGAGATCTTCCCAGAACCGGGATGATGTAATAAGTATATTGGGACCTAATTCGCGGAAATCCTCCAGAACAGTCTCCTGGGTCTCGGGAAAGTTCATCGTCATACCGCCGACCAAGGCCACTCCTACCCACATCTGGTCGACGATCCATGCCGGGGGAGACATCGACAGCCAGTCAACATCCATGCCGGAGGGGATCGTCTCCAGCCAGCTTGCCGCCATCTCGGCAAAGTTGCTGTGCGACATCATCGCCAGCTTTGATATCCCGGTCGTCCCCGACGTCATGATCATCAGGGCGATATCATCCGGCCTCCCCTTCCCCACCTCCCGGGCAAAGAGCTCCGGGTCCTGTGTGTCCAGGGCCTCGCCCGCATCCAACAGGTCGGCAAAGCTGATAAGCCACTCATTGCCCCGATACGAGCTCATCCCGGTCCGGTCGACGTATATGACCTTCCGTACATGTGAGAGGCTGCCGCGCGCCTCCAAGAGCTTATCCACCTGCTCCTGGTCCTGCGCGATGACATACGCAGCATCGATTCTGTTCAGGGTCCCCGCCATCTCACTGCTAACGGCAGAGGTAAAGAGGTTGAGCATAACGGCTCCGAATGCCTGCCCCCCCAATTGACTGAAGAGCCATTCCGGGTGGTTGTCTATGATAATCCCGACATTGTCCCCTCTTCTCAGGCCGAGGGCATACAGTCCCAACCCCACTTTTTTTGTAAAGGCCAGATAGTCTCGCCAGGTATACGCCTGCCATATGCCATACGCCTTTTCGCGGATGGCGGTTTGCTCACCCGCTCTTTTCGCCTGCTGGAGCAGGATCTGAGGGAGCGTAAGCCCGCCCCCTGGCCTCGGATGTATTCCCTCTTGGGGTTTTGGGGTTTCCGGTTTCTGATTCACTGTGTATCCCCCAGGTACGCCCGTATAACCTCTGGGTCGTTCTGCACCTCCTCAGGGGTCCCCTCGTACAGTTTCTCACCGAAATTCAAGACCATGACGCGATTGGAGATGGTCATCACGATAGACATGTCGTGTTCGACAAGTATCATCGTCTGTCCCCACTGGTTGTTCAACTCGGACAGAAACCTGACCATATCCTCCTTCTCCTCGAGATTCATCCCCGCAAAGGGTTCGTCCAACACCAGGAGTTTCGGCTGGAGCGCCAGCGCGCGTCCGAGTTCGACCCGTTTGCGCAGCCCGTAGGGAAGCGACCCGACCGACTTCTTCCGAATGGCCTGCATCTCCAGAAAATCGATCAGCTCCTCCACGACGATGCGGTTTCGTATCTCCTCCCTGCGCACAGCAGGCGAGAAGAGGAGCGCCCGTCCCAGCCCGTAGCCACAGTGCGCGTGGCGTGCCAGGAGCATATTGGACAGGACGGTCATCCCGGGGAACAATTCGATATTCTGGAACGTTCTGCCGACGCCACGGCTCACAAGTCCGTGCGCCGGCAGATTCGTTATATCTTCTTTGTTGAACATGATCCGGCCCTCCTGCGGCCGGTAAAACCCGGTCAGACAGTTCAGAAGACTGGTCTTTCCTGCGCCGTTGGGACCGATAATGGCAAACAGCTCGCCGGTCTGTACCTCAAAGTCGACGTCGCTGAGTGCCATCACCCCTCCGAAGCTCAGAGTGAGATGGGTCACCCTCAAATCGGCGCGTTTCCCTTCGCCGGATATCTCCTTAAAGATATCCGGCTGACCTCGAAAAGCCTTCATTTACCCCCCAGAACCTGTATTTCTCCCTTCCCGGGAACGAAGAAGTTCGTAACGGGAACATACTTTCCATCATCGGACACCCTGACGATTCTCCCCTTGAACGAACCCTCGTGATTCGTCTTAGAATAGGAAACATCGGGAACCAAACCGCCTAAATTTTCATTTGAGAAGGATTCCATCGCCTTGTTGATCGTCTCCCTCGTTATCTTTCCATACTTCTCTTGTGCCCGGATGAAGGCGCGTTCCATAATCATCCCCATGACGACACCTTCCCAGTAGGATGCATCAAAGGTGTTGACCGTGCCATATCGCTTCCACATATCCTCCATGACCTTGATGCCCTCGGTTTTATCGACCGGCAGAGAACCGGGGAACTGCATCATCAAACGGTCCCTGATCAGTCCCTTTCCCATAGTGAAGAAGTCGGGGTCGGTAGAGGTCCATGTCCCGAAGAATTGCGGCTTGTAATCTACCCTGTCGGCGCATTTAAAGGTGGTGATGATCGCCGCGGGGAGCATCTGCATGAAGACATACTCCGCGCCGCTCTTCTGCAACCTGAGAACCTCTGTCGTAAGATCTAGGGTCTTCGGGGGGAATTCCTCGATCGCCACGATATCTATCCCATGTTTTTCGGCATATTCCTTACTCGGCTTGTGTATCGACCTCCCATAGGCATTGTTGTACGTCAGCAGACCGACCTTCGGCGGGTTCTTACCCTTGTGGGTTGCGCCGATATACTCCAGGATCGCGTAGCAATCCAACTGGTAGCTTCCGAAGGGAAGATACATATAATCGATCGGTTTTTCAAGGA
>JAUSPK010000070.1 GCA_030655735.1 Syntrophales bacterium
AGGGCGATCGGAGTTTCTCATACCCGTCCCAATAACGAAGATGTGAGATGATTAACCCTCGTCATCTCGAACTTTAAACATCGCTCAAGGTGGTCAAAATTCGGTTATCACAGATGGTCAAAATTCGGTTGACATTCCCAAAATGGTGCTGGATGTTTATAAGCGTCCGTTTGATCCACGATATCCAGTTGTATGCATGGATGAATCTCCAAAGCAGTTGATTGCTGAGACAAAAGTTCCCATTCCTGCATCACCCGGACAGCCAGCCAGGCATGATTATGAATACAGGCGTTGCGGTGTGTGCAATATTTTCATGTCCTGCGAGCCACTGGCAGGAAAACGCATGGTGAAGACTACCGAAAGAAGAACCAGGCGGGACTGGGCTTGTTTTCTGGAAGAAATCGCAGATCAATACAAAGAAGCGGAGAAAATAACGCTGGTAATGGACAATCTAAATACACATACCCCCGGATCGTTTTATGAAACATTTCAACCGGATAAGGCAAAAGCATTATGGGACAGATTCGAGTTTGTGTACACCCCAAAACATGGGAGCTGGTTGAATATGGCGGAAATAGAGTTGAATGTACTCACGGGGCAGTGCCTGAACAGAAGAATCGACAACATCGCGGTTGTCAGAAAAGAAGTACGGGCATGGCAAGAGTACAGAAACAACAAGAACGCGAAAGTAAATTGGCAATTCACTACTAAGGATGCCCGGATAAAGCTATCTCGGCTCTATCCGACATTTGAAGGTTGACGAGACACTAGTAAGTTAGAAATTATTTTCTGCGTTTTTTGGCAGGAAACAATTTCGTTAACGCATTAGTAAAATAGAAGTTGCTTTCTCCTAGAAAGCAACTTCGTTATCGCACTTATCCCCTTTAGTGGGACTTATCCCGCGTAGCGGGGCTGAGGAACAAACCAAGAGGGAATCATGCAACAAGACATTCTGCTTCAACTGAACAATATCAGCGTCGTCTATTCGGATGTTATACAGGTCCTGAAGGGTGTTTCCCTTGCGGTCAGGGAGAACCATATCGTATCCCTCCTCGGGAGCAACGGGGCCGGGAAGACCACCACACTGAAGGCCATCTCGGGGCTCTTGAAAACGGAGAACGGAAAGGTCACGGACGGTGATATCATATACGAAAAGACCTCCATTCAGAATTCCCCCCCGGAGGCTATAACGCGCCGCGGTATCATCCAGGTGCTTGAGGGGAGGCAGCCCTTCAAGTATCTGACGGTAGAGGAGAATTTGAGGGTCGGCACGGCCACGCGGTGGGGCAAACCGTACAAAAAGGATCTGGACCTGATATATGATTACTTTCCGCCGCTTAAAACACGGCGGAAGGCCCTGGCAGGTTACTGTAGCGGGGGTGAACTCCAGATGCTCGTCATGGGGCGCGCTCTGATGGCGCATCCTAAACTGCTCCTCTTGGACGAGCCGTCCCTGGGACTTGCCCCCCTGGTGGTCAAGGAAATATTCGACATCATAGAGCGGATCAACAGGGAGCAAGCGACAACGATTGTTCTCGTCGAGCAGAACGCAAACATGGCGCTCCAGATAGCGCACTACGGGTATATTATGGAGAACGGCAGGATTGTCATGGAGGGGATCTCCTCCGATCTCAGGGAAAACCCCGATATCAAGGAGTTTTACCTGGGGATGGGAGCGGCCGGTGATGCCAAATCATATAAGGACGTCAAGTCGTACAAGAGACGCAAGAGGTGGTTGTAGGTTATAGGGTAAAGGCTGTAAGGGAAAGAGAGGGATTGTATGGACGGGTTTTATGATGATATGGAGGTTCGATCAACGCTCCAGAGAGAGACAGACAATAATCTGCGGTTATCCGCGATGGTTGATGCGGCCTGCCGGCGATCCGTACAGGTCAGGGAGATGCTCGCTGGCCTCAAGCTGAAACCCTCGGATATCGCCTCTGTCGGAGATCTTGAGAAGCTGCCCGTCATCTCGCGGGAAGAGGTGGTCGAGTTGCAGAGGCAAGAGCCCCCCTTCGGAGGACTATGCGCCGCGGATGTCGACTCGGCCAGGATATTCACATCCCCCGGTCCCGTCTATGAACCGCACCTCGGAGAGAACGAGCTGTGGGCCCGGGGCTATTTCGCCGCGGGTTTCCGCAAGGGGGACCGAGTTCTCAACACCTTTTCATACCACATGGTGGCCGCCGGCCTGACATTTCATGAAGGCCTCAGATCTGTCGGAGCCACGGTCATCCCGTCCGGGACTTCGGGGACCGAGACGCAGGTCCAGCTGATTCGGGATCTTGGAGTGACGGGATATACCGGCACCCCAAGCTTCCTGATTGCCATTATCCGAAAGGCCGAGGAGATGGGGCATGATTTCAAGAGAGATTTCAGGATTCGAAGGGCATCCTTCGTGGCCGAGCCCCTCCAGCCCTCACTCAGGAAGAGCTTCGAAGAGGAGTACGGGATAGATACGTACCAGATGTACGGGGCCACCGAGGTGGGAGATATAGCATACGAGTGTTCCGAAAAGGGCGGGTGGCATGTCTGTGAGGATGTGATCGTGGAAATCGTGGATCCCTCCACCGGCCGATGTGTCGAACCGGGACAGCTGGGAGAGGTCGTGGTAACCCGGCTGAATGATCTGTTCTTTCTGCTTCGGTTCGGAACCGGAGACCTTTCAAGCATGATACAGGATGACTGCCCCTGCGGAAGAACAGCCCGGAGGCTTAGCGGGATTGCCGGAAGGGTAGGGGACGCGGTTAAGGTCAGGGGGATGTTTATTGCGCCAAGCCAGGTGGCGCGGGTGAGGGAGGCGTTTCCGCGCGTCACATTTCAGGTGGTGGTAACGAGGGAGTCCTACCGGGATATCCTCACGGTCGTGGTGGTAGATGATGAGGAATATTCGGCCGTTGGCGCCGAACATTTCGGAGATCTGTTCAGCGGGGTCTGCTCTGTCCGGATAGACCGGATTGAAACGGTTAAAGGGGGGTTGTATGAAGAAGGCAAACCTCTTGTCGATAGGAGAGGATGGGACTAGCGTATATCTCTGACGGGGAGCTTTCAGGATACCGACGCATCCATCATCTTGAGCTGGATGCTGCTCTTTCCGTTCCAGTGGTTTATCTGGGGCGTAAAGACTATATCGGCCGTTGATCCTGAAAGGGGGCCGGACAGGTGCCCATTGTTGAACCATATGGTATCGCGGGACGTATTCTCTCCATTAGCGCGCATTTTCAGATGATTGTTTCCGACCGTCGTCAGGGATGATATCCCTACGTTTCTTGCGCAGAGGAGGGGCGCAGGGTTCATGCTTCCAAAGGGGCCCAGCATCTCTATCTGAGAGATGAGGGTATAATCTATCTCATCCAGATCGCAGATGGCATCTATGGCGGTCTGGGAAGCCAACCTTTCGTCACCGATACCTTCACGTACCGCGGCGCTTAACATCGTGGAGAATTCCCCTATATCCTCCTCCCGTATGGTGATTCCGGCTGCGTACCGGTGGCCGCCATATGAAAGCAACAGAGAGGAACATTTCTTATCCAGCCCTTCATACAGGTTGAATTCGACGATACTCCTCCCGGACCCCTTCCCAACGCCGTCTTTTATGCTGATCAGTACCGTGGGGCGGTAATACCGGTCCACAAGCTTCGATGCCACGAT
>JAUSPK010000071.1 GCA_030655735.1 Syntrophales bacterium
GTGATCGGTGATACCTGGTTTGCCCAAACTCCTATTGTAATCGCGGCGAACGAAGAACAGCGAAAGCGGTTTCTCAGACCCCTCGCCTCCCGCGAAAAGCCTAATCTCGGATGTATCTGCATGACCGAACCGGCATCGGGAGCGGACATCGAAGATCCCCGGATGCGTCTTCGAACGGTCAGGACGATCGTCACCGAAGACGCCGGCCACTACGTCATCAACGGTGTCAAGATGTGGCCGAGCAACGCCGGAATCGCCTCCCACTATGTGGTCATAGCCACGACGGACCCCAAAGAGGAGGAAAAGGGATCCTGCATCTTCGTGGTCGAGGATGGAACGCCCGGCCTCTCCTTTGGAAAGATCGAACGGAAGATGGGCATGCCGGAGGATCAGAACAGAGAAGTGGTTTTTGACAATGTCCGCGTTCCAAAAGACAGTTTACTGGGCGGTATCGGTGACGGGCAGCGAATACTTCAGACGACCGTTGCCTACAACCGGCTCGGAGCGGGAATGATCTCCGTTGGCATGGCACGGGGTGCCTTCGAATATGCCCTGCAGTACTGCAAATCCCGGGTCGTGGGAGGAAAACCGCTGGTCAGACACAGCCTGATATCGGCGCGGTTTGCCGATATGGCAACCAAGATCGACGCGGCCCGTCTCCTGGTCTACCGCGCGTCCTGGTCGCTCAGAAAACGTGACCCCCATCGAGCGCGCTACTCCGATATGGCAAAGGTGTACGCAACAGATACGGCCATGGAGGTCACATCACACTGTGTTCAGTTGATGGGCTCCTACGGATATTCCCGGGAGTATCCCGTCGAAAAGTACATGCGAGATGCCAAGATCGTGCAGATCTACCTTGGCCCGAATGAGCTGGTTCAGCAGCTTATCGGCGAGAGCCTGTAACGAACAAAAAAAGAGGGGGATTCCTCAGGAATCCCCCTCCGGTAAAGAAACGGAACCGATACGATCAGATAGTGAAGGATTCGTCGAGCATCTCAACAGGAGTCTTGTCGGCCAGCTTGATTGCCTTGAATCGCGCTTCCACAGTCGTCAGCACATTCGCCGCGAAATATTTCGCCGACGCGACCTTGCCCATATAGAAGGCAACATCCGCAGTATTCTTCCCAAGTTCACGTTGTGCTTCAGGTGTATCCGCTCCCGCTTCCTTAAACAGGGCATCCAGTTTCTCGGAGGCAATGGCGGCCGCATCCAGCAGTCTCCATCCGATAACGACATCGCCCATGATCATCAGGAAGGGCCTGGTGTTGATGAGGGGGGCCATAAATTCACCGCCCTTGAGCCAGGTACCGAGTTGCATGAGCATATCGCCGAACGCGGCCGAGGCCTCTCCCATATATCCGGCAGATGCTTTCAGCCCTTCGACGGCCTTGCATTTTTCGACGGTGGCACCTATATCGATGAGCAGGTTCATCGCATTCTGCCCCTTGCGCTGACCCAGCTTGCGGAACACCAGGTCGAGGGACTGGATGGCGTTTGTCCCCTCGTAGATGGGGGCGATCTTGCAATCACGCATATACTGCTCGATCGGGTATTCCTGGCAGTATCCATAGCCTCCGTAGACGTCCATGGCCAGCGAGCAGATATCCACGCCCTTGTCAGAGCAGTAGGCCTTGATGACCGGCGTGATCAACTCCACAAAACCGTCCCACTTCACCCGCTCTTCTTCCGTTTCGGCAACCTCGGACATGTCGATGCAGTATCCGATCCAGTAATTCATGGATCGCATCCCCTCGACGTGGGACTTCATCCAGAGGAGCGAACGCCGGATATCGGGATGTTTGATGATCGGGGCACCCTCCGGTGACTGCGAGGTCATGTCGCGGCTCTGGACACGTTCCTTCGCATACGCGATGGCGTGCTCCAGGGCAGCCGTAGAGTGGGCGAGCCCCTGCATCCCCGTTCCCAGCCGGGCCTCGTTCATCATCTTGAACATGATCTTCATCCCGGCCTGTTTGTCACCGAGAAGCTCGCCGATACAGTTGCCGTTTTCGCCGAAGTTCAGGGTCGCCGTGGCAGAACCCTTGATCCCCATCTTGTGCTCGATGTTCCCCGTGATGACATCGTTCGGCTCTCCGAGGCTCCCGTCGTCGTTGACACGAATCTTGGGAACGACAAAGATCGAGATTCCCTTCGTCCCCGCGGGATCTCCCTCAATCCTCGCCAGGACCGGATGGATGATATTCTCCGTCAGGTCGTGATCGCCCGAGGAGATAAAGCACTTGGTCCCCGTGATGCTGTAAGTACCGTCGGGGAGCAACTTGGCCGTGGTCCGCGAGGCTCCGACATCACTCCCCGCTCCGGGCTCGGTCAGGCACATGGTTCCGCCCCAGAGACCCTCACACATCTTGTAGAGATATTTGTTCTTCAGCTCCTCCGTGCCGTATTCCATGATCAGGCCGGCCGCACCCAGCGTCAGCCCTATATACATCATGAAGGAATAGTTGGCCGAACCGAACATCTCGCCGTTGGCGTTGGCAAGCACCTTGGGCATCCCCTGCCCACCCAACTCGACCGGGAACATGGGGCAGAACCAGCCGGCCTCACGGTAATTCTTAAAGGGCTTATGGTAGCATTTCGGCGCGTATGCCTTGCCATCCTTGAAGACCGCAGGGTCTTCCTTGTCTGCGATCTCGTACGTGGGCAGAATCTCTTCCAGCGCGAACTTCTCCGCTTCGGTCAGGACCATGTCGACCATATCCTTTGAGTAGTCGGCATACTTCTCATACTCGAAGAGGTTCTCAATACCAATCTGCTCGTACAGAACAAACCGCTGATCACGCGTGTTCACCAATGAATTACTCATACCATCCTCCTCATAATTTTTTATTACCTGTCGTTTACATTCTCAGCCCTGTGGGACGGGATTGCCGGGCAATTCCCCCAAGAGGCATCTTCTACTTTTCCACCTTCTGCCACAGCGATGCGTTGGCATTTCCGAAACCGCCGCAGAGCATTGCCACACCGTACTTGGCATCCGTGAAATCGGTTTTCATGATATCATTCAGCGTTACTATGATCCGGAGTCCGGATTCTCCGAGGGGATGGCCAAGGGCCAGGGCGCCGCCCCAGACATTCACATTGTCGAAGGGGGCATTCTCGGCGATTCCGAGATCACGGATAACCGCCAGGGACTGGCTTCCAAAGGCCTCGTTCAGCTCCCATACGCCAATGTCTTTTACCGTCAGGCCAGTCCGGTCGAGAAGCTTCCGGGCGGCGGCAATGGGGCCGATCCCCATAACGGTGGGATCACAGCCGGCCATGGCGCCATGGACATATTTCAGGTGGTAGTTGAGCCCCAGCTCATCGGCCTTGTCCCGGCTCATGAGCAGCACTGCGGCAGCACCCGCGGTCAGGGGTGACGATAGGGCGGCCGTCACAACCCCATTTTCCTTGAAGGGCGATTTCATGGTCGCCATCTGTTCCATGGAGATATTGTCGCGGATCCACTGATCACGATCGACCATGAACTTTGTTCCGTCTTCCTGCTCCCCTTCGATGGGAATGATCTCCTGGGCAAATTTTCCCGCATCGCGGGCCGCGGCCGCCTTCTTGTTGCTCCAGTAGGCCATGTTCTCCATGTCCACGCGGTCCACCTTCCAGAGTTCGGCGACCTTCTCGGCTGTGGCTCCCATGGGAATGTCTTCAAACTTGTACCGATCGAGCAGCTTCGGGGAAATATCAATGGCGAACATCATGGGGACCTTCTGCATATCCTCGACACCGGACGCGATGTAGATGTCGCCCTCGCCGCACATGATCGCCCTGGCCGCATGCTCCGTCGCAGCCATACCCGAACAGCACTGCTGGCCCACTCCGTTTGCCGCTACCGACTCGGGGAATCCCCCGACCAGCCAGGCGATCCTGGCAATATCGTTCTGCATCCCCGCCTGGTTTGCCGTCCCGCAGAAAACCGAGTCCACATCCTCGGGTTTGACCTTGGGGTTTCTCTCGAAAAGGGCCTCATAGACCTTGACCAGTAAATCCTCAGGCCTCACATTTCTGAACCAGCCTTTGTCCTTGTGAGCCCGGGCATTTGCGCTCCTGACACCATCGATAATTACACATTCCTTCATTTTCAACCCTCCAAATATTTTTTGAAGCAGAGAAGGGGATGAGAGGGTCACCCCTCATCCCTCCCGGCTCCATTGTTACCAGCATTGCACCGGTTGATACGGCGCTCTTCGTGTCACAACCTCTGTACCTATATCGCAAAAGATTCTTCGGCGATCTCGACGGCAAGCGCCTCACTGTCTTTGATGATGCCGCACCTGGTCTTGACGGTGGGGAGAATCTCAGCGGCAAAGAACCTCGCCGACATCACCTTCCCTTTGTAGAAGGGGACGTCCGCATCGCCGGCATCCAGAGAGGCCAGCTTCTTGAGGGCAACGTCCGCACCCTGAAGGAGGAACCACCCGCAGACCACATCACCCATGATCGCCAGGAACGGTTCGACGTTCTGGATCGGGACGGCCGCGTTACCAGCCTTGAAAAACTCGATAAACTTGAGGGGCATCTCTGCCATAGCACCGCAGGCCTCTTCCAGCTTCGCCGCAGAGGCCTTCAGTTCCGGAACCCCCTTGGCTTTTTCGATCGTTGCGGCGATTTCGCCGAGCAGGTTCATGACGTTCATCCCCTTGTTCATCCCCAGCTTCCTGCCGACCAGGTCCAGGGACTGAATCTGGTTCGTGCCCTCGTAGATCTGGGTAATCTTGCAGTCTCTGAGGTACTGCTCAACGGGATATTCCTGGCAGTAGCCGTATCCACCGTAGACATCCATCGCCTTGGAGCAGATCTCCACGCCCCTGTCTGATGAAAAGGCCTTGCAGATCGGGGTCAGGAGTTCCGCATACCCGTGATACTTGATTCGCTCCTCCTCGGAATCCGATGCCTCGGCTATGTCGAGACAGAAACCCGTAAAATAGTTCAGGGCCCTGATCCCTTCGAGGTAGGCCTTCATCCACAGCAGGTTGCGTCTCACCGGCGCATGGTTGATAATGGCAGCGGCATCCGCATCCTTTCCGGCGAGGGCGGATTTACTCTGGATCCTCTCCTTCGCGTACTGGACTGCATGCTCATAGGCGGCCGAGGCGATACTCATTCCCTGGACACCGACATCCAGCCGGGCCTCATTCATCATCTGGAACATGATCTTCATACCGGCCTGCTCCTCACCAAGGAGCTCGCCGATACAGTTGCCGTTCTCGCCGAAGTTCAGGGTTGCCGTGGCCGAAGCCCTGATACCCATCTTGTGCTCGATGTTCCCCGTGGTGACATCGTTCGGCTCCCCGAGGCTCCCGTCGTCGTTGACGCGGATTTTGGGAACGATAAAGATCGAGATTCCCTTCGTCCCCGCGGGATCCCCCTCGATCCTCGCCAGGACGGGATGGATGATATTCTCCGTCAGGTCATGATCGCCCGAGGAGATAAAACACTTCGTCCCCGTGATGCTGTAGGTGCCGTCGGGGAGTCGCTTGGCCATGGTCCGCAGGGCTCCGACGTCGCTCCCCGCACCCGGCTCGGTGAGACACATGGTCCCGGTCCACTCGCCGGCATACATCCTGTACATATACTTGTTCTTCAGCTCCTCGGTCCCGTGAACATCGATCAGTCCCGCGGCACCGGTGGTAAGACTGGGGTACATGCTGAAGGCCATGTGGGCTGCGGCAAAGAGTTCCCAACACGCCGAGTGTACCGACAGGGGCATGCTCTGTCCCCCCACTTCCGGATCCTTCGCAGCGCAAATCCAGCCCGCCTCGCAGAAGGTCTTAAAGGGTGCATGGAAGCAGGCGGGGGCGTAGGCCTTTCCGTCCTTGAACTGGGCGCCCTCCTTGTCCCCCTCTTCCAGTGTCGGCGCAATCACCTCGACGGCCATCTTCTCCGCTTCACTGAGGACCATGTCCACAACTTCTTTTGAATAATCGGCGTACTTTTCAAACCCGAAGAGCTTGTCGATACCGAACTGCTCGTACAGCAGAAATTTCTGATCTCTCGTATTCACCAACAAATTACTCATTCCCTGCCACCTCCTGCTTGTTTTTTAATCCCTCTATCATGGTTTCTATCCCCTCTTTGATATTGGATCGGATCCTCTCCTCCCTCATCGATTCGGTCCCGACAAAGAGGTGCAGCGATATAATCCCGTTAAGGAGTCCCCACAGGGCATTCCTCATCTTTCGAATATCCGGCTTTCTCAATGTCAGCTCTCCCGATTCGACACCATACTGGAGAATCTTTTCGATGAGTGAAATGGTCCTGTTCATCTCTTTTATAATCTGCCTTCGGGTCTCGTTGGACAGGCTGAGATTATCCGCCTGAAGCATGAAGTTCATCAATATCCGGAACTGCTCACGCTCCTTCAGGAAGATATTGATATACGCATTGGCAAAATCGAGCAGTACCTCCGTCGCGTTTCTTCCCTCCTGAAATATCTGAGAGATCTCTTTGTGGAAGTTTTCTATGTCACTCAGGAGGATCTGCGCGTATATCTCCTCTTTGCTGCTGAAATAGAGGTAGATAGCCCCCTTACTGAGTTCGGCTTTTTCCGCAATATTTGCGACAGTCACAAATTTAAAACCGTTTTCGACGAACAGCCTCTTTGCAGCCTTGAGGATGACTTGCCTTCTCTGTTCTTTTTCTCTTTCCCTGCGTCTTTCAGGTCCCGGCATTGTAGCTTTCCTTATTGGAAGTATCAGAAAACCCGTCACTTATGCCCCATTACGGCAAAGAAACGGATAAAGGTCAGATTATGACCAAGGGTCACACATCTCATAAGCAAGATGGCCTCCAATGTCAAGAAAAAAATTCGATTCTGAATTGAGTTGACAGATGGCTTCAATGTCCTTTATAAGGGCGGGCTTTGCGAAAGCCGCAACGCGAGTAGACGCATCGAATCGACAGGACACCGTGCTGGTCTGATCTGATTCTTATATGGGGCATAGAACATAAAAACCGATAGAAGATGGAGGCTGTGGATGACAACGCCGATTCAACAGAAGATTCGGGACAAAAAGAGAACACCCGGGCAGATTGCCGATATGATGAAGCGGGGGGAGTGGGTTACCAACGGCAGCGTGGGGGGAGACCCCACGGCATGCATGGAGGCGCTGGCAGGCAGGCTTGGCGAAGGCGCTTCCGATCTTAAGGACATCGAGATCTGGAATTACGGCAAGTTTTATCCGCAGCTGCGCTTTCAGGAGGTTGATCCCCTCCAGAGATATCACTGTTTTCACGACTATTTTTTCTTCCCCTGGAACCGGCAGGCCAGGGACGACCACGGTGTGACCAGCTGGGCGCAATGGGGCTGGACCATCGGCAGCTGGTGGCACCACTACCGTTTTGCCGACGGTGATCCGGCCAAGCGCGGTATCGACTGGTGGTTCAATGCCGCCACGCCGGTCGACGGCAACGGCTTCTTCAACTGGTCCTACGGCACCAACAACTGCAAGATCTTCCGAGAGTCGGCCAAAAAGCTCGTCGCCGAGGCCCGTGAGGACTATCCATGGGCCGAGGGGGGGGGCGGTTCAATACCATCCATATCGATGACGTGGACTACTGGGTCGAGGTGGACTGTGAGAAGTACGTCTGGCCCCAGATCGATGAGAAGTCCATGGTTCCGACCCCCCAGGAGCAGCAGATTGCCCAGCATATCCTCTCCATCATGGATGACCGGGATGTCCTTCAGCTCGGCATCGGGTCCCTCCCCTCGGCCTGCGTGGCGGCAATGGCGGACGCCGGTCTGAAAGACCTGGGCGTCCATACCGAGATGCTCAACTACGGCCTGATCAAAATGATCGAATCGGGGCAGGTGACAAACCGGTATAAGAATCTGGACCAAGGGAGGAGTGTCTGGACATTCGCCTTTCCTGTCGATACGAAGTGGTACCACGACACGATCCACCGCAACCAGCACCTGGCGGTCTACGATGTTGACTACACCAACAACCTGCAGGTCCTCACCCGGATCGACAACATGATCGCCATCAACAACTGTATCGCCGTCGATCTTCTGGGGCAGCAGAGCGCGGGCTTTTACAAGAAGCGGCCCATCTCCAGCACCGGAGGATACTTCCAGTTCATGTGTTTCTGCTCGCAGTCGAGAGGCGGGCGGGGGGTTGCCTGCATGACGGCGAGGAACAAGCAGGGGCAGTCGCGGATCGTCCCCTTCCTCCCCGAGGGATCATCCGTTGACCTGCCGGCCCAGTTTGCCCACTATGTCTGCACGGAATACGGAATCGTCAACCTGAGGGGGTTGAACGGCTACGAACGCACGACTGCGTTGATCTCCATCGCCCATCCTTATGATCGGGAATGGCTGGAACGGGAGGCCCACGCCAACGGTCTTCTGGCCCCTCACTTCCCCGTTTCGATGAAACCGGAAGAGGGCGGCGCCAGGAGGTATCCGTCCTACCGCGACCGAAGGAACTACAAGGTTCCCTCCAACAGCGCCATCTGGGGATACGACTGGGACTCCATCCAGTCCGGCAAATAGACAGGGCACAGCAGAAACCGGCATTGTGTCCGGTCTTGTGTCTCCTGAAATATCTGTGGTATAGGCCTTCCAGTTGATGGGGAAAGAGGGGGGAGTTGTGGCGTTGCAGACAAAGATAGAAACGATGTTCAATCCCCGATCGGTGGCGATTATCGGGGCATCACGGACCATCGGCAAGTGGGGTTTTACCTTCACGCTCCACCTGATCAGGGGAGGCTATCGGGGGGCCATATATCCGATCAATCCTGCCGGCGGAGAGATAATGGGCCGAACGGTCTATCGGAATCTTCGGGAGATACCCGGCCCGGTCGATCTTGCCTTCATCCTCCTCCCCCCCGAAAAGGTTGTCGGCGCAATCACCGAATGCGGAAGTCTCGGCATCTCTGCCTGCGTGGTCATTACCGCCGGGTTTGCCGAGCTCGGGAAGCAGGGGAAGGCGCTCGAAGCGGATATTGTCGCGGCCGCCCGGAAGGCGAATGTCGCCATGATAGGTCCCAACTGTGCCGGGATCATCAGTTCGGAGCCTGCGAGCCTGTACTGCATGATGCAGCCCGTCTTCCCTCCATCCGGCCACATCGCCGTCGTATCGCAGAGCGGCAACATCGCCGGCTCGATGCAGTTCCTGTTCTGGAAGCAGGACATCGGCGTCAGCCGCTGCGTAAGCGTGGGAAATCAGGCCCTTGTGAAGACCGAGGATATCCTGGAATACCTGATCGACGATGACCTCAGCCGGGTAGTTGTCGCCTACATTGAGGGCGTCGATGACGGAGACCGGTTCATGGATGTGGCCAGGAGGCTGACCAGGAAGAAACCGCTTATCGTCATCAAGGGGGGGACATCGGACCGGGGCGTCAGTGCGGCGAGATCGCATACCGGCGCCATCGCCGGCTCCGACGCGGTATTCGACGCCATGTGCCGACAGTGCGGGATCATCCGCGTCGCCGATGTGGAGGATCTCATCGATACGGCGGTGGCATTCCTCTCTCAGCCGATCCCCCGGGGGAACCGCGTCGGGATCGTGGCGAACGGAGGAGGGTGGGCGGTCCTCACCGCCGACGCCTGCACCGAGGCGGGCCTCGACGTGGCACCCCTCCCCGAGGAGACGCTGCTCCGCCTCGATGAGAGGCTGCCGGCCTGGTGGAACCGGCAGAACCCCGTCGACATGGTGGCCGGGATGAGCCGGGGGGCCTTTTTCAAGGCGGTCGAGATCGTGGCCCAGTGCGATCAGATCGATGCCATTATCGCTCTCGGCTTCGGATACGGCCAGGCCAATGTGGCGGCCATCGCATCGGCCCCCGACAGGGACACCCTCGAATACGTCTCCTATATCGAGGCGACCCGCCACTCCGACCTTCGGGGGATGCAGTTCCTGCTGGACATAATAGCCACCCACAAGAAACCGGTCCTCCTCGCCTCGGAATACATCGTCGGGGCCGACCAGGACCGAAATGAGGCGGTCCTGGAACTGCGCAGGAGAAATGTCCTCATCTATCCGTCGTCGCGCCGTCCCGCGCAGGTTCTTGCACGGCTGGTCCGCTACGGCCGGTATCGCCAAAAAACAGCCTCCTGATATCCGGAGAAGATGGTATCGGGGGTCGCCTGCCCCCGCGTCCAATCCGCGCTCCTCTTCCCCGCGTTCCCCGGAACTTGCCGGCACCGAAATCCGAAGACAATAAAAATGTACCGCTTTATCTTTATATTTGTTATATTACCCCCGTTTACAGGGTCTTACTTCCGTACACAGCAAGGAGAGAGATATGAGACTACGTGCCAAGATACTGTCAGGCTTTCTGATCCTGTCCGCCATGCTGCTGGTCGCCGGTGTCTGGTCGATATACGAATTGAGCACCATAGGCATATCCGTCCAGAAAATCCTGGATGACAACTACCGAAGTGTCAATGCCGCGAAATCGATGATCGAAGCGCTCGAACGGGAGGACAGCGGCATACTGCTCCTGCTCCTGGGCAAACGGGAGGAGGGGCGGACGATCATAGGCTCCGCCGACGAGTCGTTCCGGAAAGCGTACGAGACAGCTCGAAGCAACATCACGATTCCCGGAGAAGAAGAGTACGTCGATGAAATTATGAACACGTACGATATTTACAGGAATCTGTGGCGCCAGTCCGTCGTCGGGACCGCGCGTGAAGGAGACTTAAACTGGTATCTCCGCGATACCCATCCGGCGTTTCTGAAGGCGAAGCTCGCCGCCCAACGCCTCATGACACTCAACGATCAGACGATGTACCTGACGGCGTCCAACCTGGAAAGCAGGGCCCACCGGGCGACCATGCCGGGGATCATTGCCGTCGCCTCGGCGTTCATATTCGCGATCATCTTCAGCTTCCTGATCAATCTCTTCGTCGTCAATCCCATCATCAAACTCACCGACGGTATACAGCACTACCTCGACTCGGGGAGCCCCCTGGAGGTAAGGATCGAAACCGAAGATGAACTTTCGGACCTGGTTTCTTCGGTCGAAACCCTGATCGCCCGATCGAAACAATGAGGATACTCCCATGAGACTGCACATTATTCTCAGGTACATCGGGGTCGTCCTGCTGCTCAACGCGGCCTTCCTCCTCATCTCCGCCGCGATCTCGTTTTTCAACGGGGATTCGGCCCTTTTCCCTCTCGGGTACACCGGTCTCATATCGGCGCTCTTCGGGGTGTTTCCGTTTATCTTCGTCCCGTCGACGGAAGAGATTACCAACAAGGAAGGGTTCACCATCGTCGTGTCGAGCTGGCTCTTGTCCTGCCTGATCGGAATGATCCCGTATGTCCTGTGGGGAGGTGAATTTACCGTTACGAACGCGTGGTTTGAGAGCGTCTCGGGTTTTACCACCACCGGCTCCTCCATCCTGACCGACATAGAGGCGCTTCCGAAGGGCCTCCTCTTCTGGCGATCGGCTACTCACTGGATCGGGGGCGTGGGAATCATCATCTTCGTCCTGTCGGTTCTGTCTTCGATGGGAAAGGTGGGGATGGTCCTCTACCGGGCGGAGATGTCGCCCCTCGCCACCGCCAACTTCAGGTTCCGGACCACGAGGACCCTGCAGATCATCATGTTCGTCTATGTGGGGCTGACGGTACTGGAGACCATGGCACTGATGCTCTGCGGCATGAACCTGTTCGATGCGATTACCCATTCCTTCGCCACCATCGCCACCGGGGGGTTCTCGACAAAGAATCTCAGTATCGCATATTACGGAAGCGCTGCTGTTGAAACCGTGATCATGGTTTTCATGGTCCTGTCGGGGATCAATTTCGGACTCCTTTTCGTGACGCTCCTGGGAAACATGCGGGCACTGCTCAGGTCGACGGTCGTCCGATTCTACCTCGCCGCCCTTTTTGCGGGTGTTGCACTGACGGCTTTCAACATTCATGGTACGGTATTTTCAGGATGGCTGGTGTCCCTCCGGTACGCCGCGTTTCAGGTGATCTCCATCGGGACCTCAACCGGTTTCGCAACGACCGACACCACCCTCTGGCCCCCATTCTCTCAACTGTTGATCCTGTTTTTCACCTTGCAGTGCGCGTGCAGCGGGTCCACCTCGGGAGGGATCAAGATCGACAGATCGGTCTTGCTCTGGCACGCGATCAAGAAGAGGATCACGAAAGTCGAGCACCCCCACGCCGTTGTGAAGGCGAAGATAGATATGGTGGCTATCGACGAAGATACCCTTGAGGCCAGTCTCCTCTATATAATCCTGTACATCGGCATTGTGTTTGTCTCGAGCCTCATTATATGCGGTATGGGGGTCGATATCATGACCGCCTTTTCAGCGTCGGCGGCCACGATGGGGAATGTGGGGCCCGGGTTCGGTCTGGTCGGTTCGACAGGCAATTTCAATCATATTCCCGAGATGGGGAAGTGGATACTGACCGGTGACATGCTCCTGGGGCGACTCGAGATATTCGGCCTGCTGCTGTTTTTCCTGCTGAAGAAATGGAAATAAAAACCGCCCCTGCACCAACCGGGTACTTCTTCCGCATTTCACGTTGACCGGTAGCCTCCCGGGTATTATAATGGTAACTAATCAGTAATGCGGAACAAGACATCTCGCGAGGTCGTGCTGAATGGTTCCCATAGATACCGTGCTTGTCCTGATCATTGTCGCTATCGCCGCCCTTCTCTTTGTAACCGAAAAACTGCGTGTTGATGTCACCGCGCTCTGCGTCCTGATGGCGCTCCTCCTGCTTCGGCTCATCGGACCCGACCAGGCCCTGTACGGATTCGCGAACACGGCCACGGCCATCGTTGCCGCCATGTTTGTCCTGAGCGCGGGACTGGTTCGTACCGGTCTCGTCGAATGGCTGGCCCGTCACATTGATCGGCTTTCCGGCAAGGGGGAGCGGCGACTGATCGTCGTCCTCTCCGTGCTCGCGGCGGGGCTCTCCGCCTTCATGGTCAACACGGCGACGGTCGCCATACTGATCCCCGTAGCGGTGATCCTCGCAAAGGCCCGGAAGGTATCTCCTTCACGCGTCCTGATCCCGCTGTCCTTCGCGAGCCAGTTCGGGGGCGTCTGCACGCTTATCGGTACATCCACCAATGTCCTGGTCAATTCGATGGCCGTCTCCGGCGGCCTGAAGCCCTTCCACCTTTTTGAATTTGCGCCGATGGGGATTATCCTGGCCATTATCGGGATCATCTATCTGACATTCTCTTCAGGGATACTGATACCGAAGCGGGAGGGGGCGGATGATCAGATCGACAAGTACCGGCTTTCCGACTACCTGTCGGAGATGCGGGTTACCGACGATTCGCCTCTGGAGGGCAAACGGTGGAGCGATATCGACAGCAAGGATCTCCACAATATCGATCTGATAAAGATCATCCGCGGCGGAAAAGCGACATGGCGGGCGTCAGCCACCAAGATCAGGGGAGATGATTTTCTCCTGCTCCACGGGAATGCCCAGGACCTGATCAAGCTGAAAAACAACTACCGGCTCGAGACAAAGGCGGACGCGGTGATCCACGACGATCAGCTCCAGTCCGACAAGATCGAGCTGATCGAGGCGCTGGTGCCTCCGCGGTCACGGCTGATAGGGCGGACCCTCCGGGGGGCTGAATATATAGAGCGCTTTGGGTGCGTGGCCCTGGCCGTACAGCGGCGCGGAAAGGTTCTCCGGGACCGGCTTGCCGATATCAGCTTTGACGACGGGGACACGCTCCTCCTGCAGTGCCATAGAGACTCGGTGCGCCGCATTGTCCAGTCTACCGACCTGATCATCACCAACGAGCTGACAGACCTCCACCTGCGTAAAGACCGGGCCTTCATGGCACTGGCGATCTTCGTCTCCATGGTTCTACTCGTTGTCTTCAATATCCTCCCGCTTCTCGTCGCCGCCATGAGCGGGGCCGTCGCCATGGTCCTCGGCCGCTGCATCACCATCGAAGAGGCGTACAAGGCCATCGACTGGAAAATCATCTTCCTTCTGGGGGGCATCATTCCGCTGGGACTCGCCCTGGAGCAGACGGGAACCGCCGCGTGGCTGGCCGGGACGATCATGAAACCACTGATTTCAATGGGTCCGCTTGCCGTCCTGACCTGTCTCTATTTCATTACCGCCGTACTGACCGCCATCATGTCAAACAACGCGTCGGCCATTCTCCTGGTGCCTATCGCGTTTTCCGCCGCGGAACTGATGGGGGTGAGTGCCCGGCCGTTCCTGATGGCTATCACCTTCGCCGCGTCGACCAGCTTCGCAACACCGATCGGTTATCAAACCAATACCATGATCTACGCACCCGGGGGGTATCGTTTTTCCGACTACGCCCGCATTGGTCTCCCGCTGAATATCATCTTCTGGATCGTAACGGTTCTGCTTGCGCCGGTCCTGTGGCCTTTTTAAAGAGAACGGACGACACATAACCGTTTTCATAAGGAGATACAACATGACCATACAGATGGCCCTCGTTTTCCTGATCCTCGGCGTGACGATATTCCTCTTCGTCACCGACACACTGCGGGCGGATATTGTGGCCCTCCTGGTGATGGTCACCCTCCCCTGGCTGGGGCTCGTAGGGCCGGCGGAGGCCTTCTCAGGACTCGCCAGCAACGCCGTTGTGGCGGTAATCGCCGTCATGATCCTGGGGTACGGAGTGGATCGTTCCGGCGCCATCAACCGGCTCGTACAGCCCATCGTCGCGGCCGCACGCTCCGATGAAAAACGACTGATCGGCCTTGTTACCGTCACAGTGGGTTTGATTTCCTCCTTCATGCAGAACATCGGGGCCGCCGCCCTCTTCCTCCCCGCCATGCTGAGGATTTCCAAAAGCACGGGGATGCCTGCATCGCGCCTCCTGATGCCCATGGGGTTTGCGGTCATCCTGGGGGGAAATCTGAGCATGGTCGGGTCGACCCCGCTTCTCATCCTGAACGATCTGCTGCGGCAGGGGGGACACCACGCCTTTGGTCTCTTCAGTGTCACCCCTGCGGGGATTGCCCTCCTCGCCGCCGGTGTGACCTATTTCCTCCTTTTCGGCAACTATGTCCTCCCCGGTCTCAAGGAGAGGACAAAAAAACCGATCAGTATGCAGCTGAAGCTGATCGAGACATGGCACCTCCCCACAACCATCTACCACTGCGCCATCCCGGCAAAGAGCCCCCTGGTGGGAAAAACCAGGGGCGAGGTCCAGATGCGGGCACAGTACCGGTTGAACCTGCTCGCCCTCGCACAGGGGGATGATGTTCTCTATGCCCCCTGGCGGCATACCCCCTTCGCCGCGGGACAACGGCTGGCGATCCTGGGCGACCGAAAAGATCTCAACCGATTTGTCACCGACTACGGCCTGATGTACAGGGAAGACACAACACCCTTTGAAGAGCTGGAAACGGCCGGACATGCCGGCTTTGCCGAACTGGTCATCCCCGTCAGGGCGCCCCTTATCGGGAAAACACTGCGCGACATAGTTCTCCGCAAGACCTACGGCGTGGAGCCGATCATGCTCCTCAGCGGTGAGCGGGAAGAGCGGGAAAATTTTTCTGATGAACCGCTCCAGCCGGGAACCGCCCTGATTGTTCACGGCCGGTGGCAGCAGATCAAGGCCATGGCGGATAATACTAATTTCGTTCTCGTCACCCCCATTGAAGCGACGGAGGCAACGCCGAAACCACGGCCGGTTGCCGCACTGGTCTGTTTTGCCGGGGCCATTATCCTCGCCCTCTCCGGCCTTCCGATTGCGCTCGGCCTCCTGACGGGGGCCCTGGCCATGATCCTCCTCCGGATTGTACCGATCGATGAGGCCTACCGCGCCGTTGACTGGCGGACGGTCTTTCTCCTGGCAGGCCTGATTCCCCTCGGTATCGCCATGGACCATACCGGTGCGGCGCGGTATGTGGCGACCCAGATGATGCAGGTGCTGGAAGGGGGACACACCATCCTTATCCTTTTCGTCGTCGGCCTCCTCGCCACCCTTCTTTCACTCGTCATATCGAATGTAGCCGCCACGATCCTACTGGTGCCCCTGGTGATGGTAATGGCCGATCTGACCGGCATCAACCCCCGCGGTCTGGCGCTTTTGGTCGCCATCTGCGCCTCCAACTCCTTTCTCCTCCCGACGCACCAGGTCAACGCCCTTCTGATGTCCCCCGGGGGATACAGAACGGCCGATTTCATGCGGGCAGGCAGTGGAATGACGATTATATACCTGACCATATCGGTGTTCTTTGTGTATGTATTGTATGTTTGATGACAGACAGTTTCTCAAGGGGATAACGGGCTACCCCCTTATCCAAAAGGAGGGGAGGAAAGAATCATGGCACTGATAACTATTACAACGGGAATCGGCTGTGGCGGACCGGAGATCGCGCGCCGCGTGGCCAACGGGCTGGGAATACCGCTTTACGACGACGAAAAACTCCGGGAGGAATCCATCGCGATGGGTCTCTCTTCGAAGGAGCTGAAAAGCCTCGATGAGAAGGCACCGGGCTTTTTCAGCCGCGTTCTTGAGTTAAGGCCTCAGTCGTACCTTGAACTCCTCGAAGCGGTCGTCTATGAAATCTCCCGCCGGGGCGAGGGCATCATCATCGGGCACGGCGCTCAGTTTCTCCTTCGCGACTTCGGATGCGCTCTCCACGTCCGCATCTATTCATCGGAAGAGGGCCGCCTGGAAGACCTTATCTCCTCCCACAAGATCAGCCGGGAGGCCGCGGGGAAAACCATCCGTGCCGATGACAGCAGCAAAAGGGGATTCATGCACTATGCCTTCGATATGGACTGGGATGACCCGGCGCTCTACGATCTGACCATCAACAAAGACAAGCTCGGCATCGAGGCGGCCGCCGATCTCTTGATCTCCGTTGCCCGATCCGAAATCATCGACACCTGCAGCCTCCAAGCCCTGGAGACGATGGAACGGTTCGGCCTGAAAAAGCTGGTCGAAACGTCGATCAAGAAGACAATCCTTATCCCGAGAAATATTCACGTCGAGGTTCCCGAAACGGGCGTCGTCGTCCTCACCGGCATCATCAATCCCCTGGAATCGAAGGACGTCCTGCTCGCTGCCGTCAAAGCCGTCCCCGGGGTCACCAAAGTTCGGGAGGATCTGACACCGGAGAAGATGCACGACATATAGGCCAGGCGGGATATTGTGCACGTTATGTTGCCTTGTACCCGGATAGCGTGAAATCCTCGGCACACAGTTTGTTGCTCCGAAGCACCCTGAAAGGTCCAAAAAATCGCGTCGCGTGCCCCCCTTAATTTTCTTGCTTGATTAAGACAATCAAACCTGTCAAAACCATTCCCCGAGGGATAGATACCCGCCTGTCATCCGGGACCACCCCGGCCGGGCAAACGGTACAGGACTAACGTTACAGGACAAGAGGAAAGGAACAAATGATGGCGAAGGTTGAATACGAATTGAATGAACGCGTGGCCGTGGTAATGATGAACAGCGGGGAGAATCGGTTTAATTTCCCATTTTTAAAGGCATTTCAGGAGGTATTGGACGAGATAGAACAGGAGACCGACGCGAACGCCCTGGTCGTGAAATCCTCAGATAACAAGATCTGGTCCAACGGCATAGACCTGGACTGGCTCCTCCCGGCCATTGAGAAGGAGGGCCCGGAGGTGATGGACCGATTCCGGCCGGAGATGTACGGTCTTATGAGACGTGTGCTCACCTACCCGATGCCGACCATCGCGGCCCTCAACGGGCATGCCTTTGCCGGTGGTGCCTTTCTGGCATTCGCCCACGATTTTCGATTCATGCGCTCGGACAAGGGGTGGATCTGCCTCCCCGAAGTGAATATTAACATGACCCTGGGGCCGGTCTTTTCGGCTATCGCCCGACGGGCGGTCCCCCTGTACAAGTTCGAGGAGATGCAGTACACCGGCAAGCGCCTCACCGCCCAGGAATGCGAGGAGCACCATATCATCATGAAGGCCTGCCCCCCCGACGATCTCATGAACGAAGCGCTCGCCTTTGCCCGGTCACTGAACAAGGACGGAAATCTGATTGGGAGGATGAAGATCGAGACCCACCAGAAGATCCTGGAGGTTATCGATCAGGCCATAGCGTCTCCGCCGCACTAACGGGAGAGGGAGACCACAGCGGCAGAAATCGGTCGAAAAACCGCCGATATGTCTTTGGGAGGAAGCCATCTATGAAGTATGAACAGATTATATATGCCGTGGAGGACCGTATCGCCACGATTACGCTCAACCGGCCGGACGCGCTGAATGCCTGGACGCCCGTCATGATGGACGAGATCCTTCGGGCGCTGGACGAAGCCGACAATGACGACGCAGTCCGGGTGGTGATTGTTACCGGAGCCGGCCGGGCATACTGCGCGGGGGCGGATCTGAATGCCGGAGGATTCAATAACCCTGCTGATTCCGAGGGGAGCAACCCCTTCCGAGACTCGGCGGGGCAGGTCACCCTGCGACTGTTTAATATGAAGAAACCCGTTATCGGAGCGGTAAACGGCAACGCGGTCGGTGTCGGGATTACCATGACCATGGCCATGGATATCCGGATCGCCTCCGAGTCCGCTAAAAAAATCGGGTTTGTCTTTGACCGGAGAGGGGTCGTCCCGGAGGGATGCTGCACCTACTTTCTGCCGCGGATCATCGGCATCAGCCGGGCCGCGGAGCTGATCCTCACGGGGCGCCTCTTCGATGCCCACGAGGGGTTGAAGCTGGGCCTGTTCAGTCGGGTTACCGCTCCTGAAGAACTGCTGCCCACGGCAATTAAAATCGCACGCGAGATCGCGGATAATACGTCCGCGGTATCCACCGCCCTGGCGCGGCAGATGCTCTGGAAGATGCTGGGCGAGCACCACCCCATGCATACCCACATAATCGAATCGAAGGCCTTCGGGTATATGCTGGCCTCCGATGATGTAGAGGAAGGGGTTGCCTCCTTTTTGGAAAAACGCCCCCCCAAGTTCGCGATGAAACCGAGCCGGGACATGCCGGCGTTTTATCCCTGGTGGGAAGAGCCGCCCTACATAAATGAGTAGGATATCGATCAGCTGCATATCACCGGGAGGAGGCACCGATGGAGACACGTCACCGCACCCTTGAAACCAACGGGATTACCATGCACATCACCGAGCAGGGGAAAGGCCCGCTCGTAATCCTGTGTCACGGATTTCCTGAACTGGGATATTGCTGGAGGCACCAGATGCCGGCCCTGGCCCAAGCGGGATTTCACGTCGTCGCCCCCGATCAGCGTGGCTACGGCCGCACCGACCGGCCCGAATCGATTGAGGCATACACCATCTTCCACCTGGTCGGCGATATCGTCGGTCTTGTCCACGCCCTCGGAGAAGAGGAGGCCGTTATCGTGGGACACGATTGGGGCTCAACGGTCGCACAGCACTGCGCCCTGCTCAGGCCGGACATCTTTCACACGCTAATCCTGCTGAGCGTCCCCTTTGCCTCACGCTCCTGGAAGAGCCGGAGGCCCACGGAGGGGATGAACAAGCTCTTGGGAGATCAAGATCTTGAATTTTATATTCTCTACTTCCAGGAGCCGGGCAAGGTTGAAAAGGAGATAGAAGAGGACGTCAGGGCGTTCATCCTGGGGTCTCTGTATTCGGCATCCGGGGACCCACCCCTCGAAAAGCGCTGGCAATTTGTATTCCCCAAAGGGAAACGGTTTATCGACACCTCCTGTGTCCCGGATACCCTGCCTCCCTGGCTGACCGAACAGGATATCGATTTTTACACCGAGGAATTCACGCGGACCGGCTTTTGCGGAGGTGTCAACTGGTACCGGAATATCGACAGGAACTGGGAAATGACACCCTTTCTCAGCGGAGCGAAGATTCACCAGCCCACCCTGTTCATAGCCGGAGAACTGGACGGCGTCATCACATTCAGCCGCGGGGTCTTCGACCGAATGGAGGCATCCATTCCCAACCTGAAGCAGAAGGTACTGATTCCCGGGGCCGGGCACTGGATCCAGCAGGAACGCCCCAGGGAAGTGAACGAGATGATAATACAATTCCTGAAGAACCTGAAGTAAGACAGAGATCTGGCCGGGGTACGTCTCTGCCGCGGCAGCAATCTGAACAGGCACAAGACCTTAACAGAAAAGGAGTATGACTAGATGAAGACACGACTGACGGAGATGATGGGGATCAAGTATCCGATCGTATGCGGCGGCATGATGCGGCTGGCCTATCCGCCCCTGTGCGCGGCCATTTCAAACGCCGGCGGACTGGGAAACCTGACCGCGGCCATGTATGAGGACAGGGAGTCATTCCGGGATGCCATCCGGGAAACCAGACATCTGACGGACAGGCCGTTTATCGTGAATGTGACGCTTCTCCCCTCCATCGGGGTCCCTGATGAACGCTATCAGATGTATTTTGATACCCTTGCCGAAGAGAAGGTCGCGGCGGTGGAGATCAGCGGCACTCCCCTGAATCGGTACAAGGATGGTGTCTATTTCAAAAAATTAAAGGATGCCGGCGTGAAGCTGATCCACAAGG
Organism: Syntrophales bacterium; assembly: GCA_030655735.1. Lineage (GTDB taxonomy): Bacteria > Desulfobacterota > Syntrophia > Syntrophales > UBA2210 > UBA6078. The sequence goes on from JAUSPK010000071.1 coordinate 20,462, forward strand.
TGGGTTCGGTACGACACGGGAAATCGGCCGAGAAGGCGGGGTACGACGCCGTCTTCGCCGCCGGTGTGGAAGAGGGGGGCCATCCCCTGAACGAAAACGTCGCCACCACCGTCCTGACCCCGCGCATGGTGGAGGAGCTCACCATCCCGGTGATCACAACGGGGGGGATGGCGAACGGCCGGAGTCTGGCTGCGGCACTGTGCCTGGGGGCCGAGGGGATCATGATGGCATCCCGCTTTATCAATACTTTTGAATGTAAGGTACATGAGAAGGTCTATGAGGAGTTGATCCGCCGGCAGGAGAACGAGACCGTCCTGTACGGAAACTCGATCGGTCTGCAGGGCCGCGGGCTTTTGAACGATTCCATGCGTGAGGTCCTGAAGATCGAGGCGAGGGGGGGCGGCCTGGAGGAGATCATACCGCACATTGCGGGCTCCCTAGGCGATGATATCTGGCAAAAGGGGGATATGGACACGGGGTTGATCGCCGTGGGACAGTCGATCGGTCTGATCCATGACGTCCTCACCTGTAAAGAGCTTCTCGATGGAATCGTGCACGACGCTGAAGCGATACTGAGGAACAGCCTCAGCCGCTTTTAATAGGCTGCCACGACACCGGTTCCCGGTCCTACAGGCCAAAAAACCATGCGCACAACCCCGCCGCCGGCGGGGTTGTGTGACGCCTGAAGAAACAGGGGTCCCGAAAGCACCCGCTAGACAGGCAGACCACCCCCCATTTCATTACCAACTTTTAATACCCCAATAATATCGGAAAAAATACATTTTAGAAAAATATATGTAGAAAAAATATATTGATAAAACTGGAAGTGTCGTGTATTTATTTCTGTAGTAATGAGGCTCCGGTTGTTGCGATACCCGCTGAATCTACGCTCCCGTTCGTAACTCCTCCTATTCTCCCTCCCGTTCCTCTCCATCCTGAAGAATCATCTCGTTGAACAGCATCATTTCTGAGAAGTTCGAAACAGCAAAACTCTCGCAGCGAGGGATAACGATGACTGCAAGAAAAGACAGAAAGTCGGATACCGTTGAAGATCTAAGGATCGGTGTGAAGGTCCGGGAACTGAGGGAAAAGAGGCGGCATACGCTCCAGGACCTGGCGACAAAGACCGGCCTTGCCCGGGCCGTTCTGGAAGAGATTGAGGGCGGCGAGGTCGTCCCGCCGGTTGCAACACTGATCAAGGTGGCGCAATCCCTGGGGGTCAGCATGTCCTACTTCTTCGAAGAGGTCTCCGAGGGCATCAAGATCTCTGTAACCCGAGCCGGTGAACGCTTCAGGATCGAGCGGCGACCCCACCACCACCAGGGTGAGGTTGATTATGTCTATGAATCGCTTGAGACACAGAAACCGGACAAGCACATGGAGCCGCTCTTTGTCGAGTTTCAGCCCATGGACACGGGAGAAATGATCTTCGTAAACCACCCCGGCGAGGAGTTTCTGTACATCCTTAAAGGAACCCTGGAATTCCGGACAGATGATCGGATTGAGGTGCTCCATCCCGGCGATTCGCTCTATTTTGAATCAGACATCAATCACAGTTTTCGAGCCCTTGACGATAAACCAGCCGCTGCCGTGGTTACGGTCTGGAGCCGGTCCGAGCAGAGGGGAAAAACCCCATGACCGAAATCCGCTTTCATGGTCGCGGCGGACAGGGGACGGTTATCGCGGCGATCATACTCGCAAAGGCATTCTTCCGGGTGGGCCATCAGGTCCAAACCTTCCCCGTCTTCGGTGTGGAGAGGCGGGGGGCCCCGGTGGAGGCCTATCTGAGGCTGGACAACAAGAAAATATTGGCGAGAACCAACGTATACACTCCTGATCACGTCGTTGTTCAGGACCGTACACTGCTCCAGAGCATCGATGTAACAAAGGGCCTCAAGCCCGGCGGGTGGATATTGATCAACGCCCCCGAATCATTTACCGGAATGGACGCGTTCGCGGGCTTTTCTGTTGCCTCTGTCGACGCGAACCGGATTGCGCTGAACCACAAGCTGGGGAGCCGGACCCACCCTATCGTCAACACCACGATGATCGGGGCCTTTGCCTCCCTTCTCGGCATGCCCCCCCTCGATGCCATCGCACAGGCCATAGAGGAGGAAATACCAATCTCAACTGAACTGAACATCCGGGCTGCTGAAGAAGCCTTCAGGGAGATCCGGCGCCCGGAATTGACAGAGAGAAGCAATGGATAAAAAGACAGAGGCCACACAAAAGGTATCCCTCTTCATCCCCCGTTCTTATCTGACAACGGAGGGGAACAAAACGGGATCGTGGCGTTTTCTCCGGCCCCGCTACGAGGAAAAGACGGCCCCCTGCAGTGTATCGTGCCCCGCCGCTGAAGACATTGGAATGATCCAGATGCTGACCACGCAGGGCTCTTTTAAGGATGCCTGGGAGACCATCCTCAGGGAAAACCCCTTCCCGGGCGTCTGCGGCCGTGTCTGCTTCCATCCCTGCGAGGGCGTCTGCAACCGCGCCGAGTTCGACGAAGCCGTTGCCATCCATGTGATAGAACGTTTCCTTGCAAACACGGCACATCGAAACGCCTTCACGCCCGAGGTGGAAAGGCTTGCTCCGAAAAAGCAGAATATTGCCGTCATCGGCGCCGGTCCCGGCGGACTGTCGGCGGCCTATTTCCTGGCACTCCTCGGCTACAAGGTCGATGTCTTCGAGGGGGCAGGCGAACCGGGGGGGGTCCTGAGGTGGGGAATCCCCTCCTACCGGCTCCCGCTTGCCATCCTGAAAGAAGAGATCCGCCGGATCGAAGAGATCGGTGTCCGGATACAGACGGGGAAACCCCTCGTGCACCGGGACCTGGACACACTCGGCAAGGAGTATAATGCCCTCTTCCTCGCCTGCGGTCATGGCCGGTCTATGGCGCTGGGAATCCCCGGCGAGGAACTGGAGGGGGTGCAGGACGGCCTTTCTTTTCTCCGTGGAATCCGCGAAGGAAGGATGAGCAAATTCAGCGGGCGGGTGGCGGTTATCGGAGGCGGCAACGCTGCCATCGACGTGGCCCGTTCCATCATCCGCCTCGGGGGAAAAGCACTGATTATATATCGCCGAAGACGGCAGGACATGCCTGCCTTCGGCGAGGAGATCGAGATGGCCCTCGACGAGGGGGTGGAGCTCCGGGAGCTCCGGGCGCCCGTGTCCATCAGGAAAGCCGGTGGTAATCTCGCCCTCGAGGTGCGTTCCATGAAGATTGTTGGCACCGACACCGACGGGCGGGCACACATCGAACCGGAGGAGGGCAAACCGGAGGAGATAAAGATCAGCCATCTTGTTGCGGCCATAGGAGAGAGGGCTGAGGAACCATGGTACGAGCCGCCCGATGAGGGAACCGGCGTGTTACACCTGAGCCACTGCGTTATGGCACATAAACCCGGGGGCACCCTTGTTTACGGCGGAGACCTGACGAACGGAATCAAGAGCGTCGCGCACGCCGTGGCATCGGGGAAGGAGGCGGCACTGGCCCTCGACAGCTTCTTTACGGAGGGCATTGAATCGGTGCAGCCGAGGCTGGCGGCATGTCGCGCGGGCGCGGGCCCCGCCCTTTCAATGGAAATATATACGCAGGGTCCCCGAAGCGACCGTAGTACTCATGTCGTTACCTACGACGAGATCAACGCGGACTATTTTCAATTCGATCCACGTGTGAAGCAACCCCGGCTTCTCAGGGAGGAGCGGAGCCGCACCTTCGGGGAGGTAAGCCTCAAGATATCGGCAAATCTCGCCATCAGAGAAACGGAACGATGTTTCAACTGTGGACTTTGTAATCAATGCGACAACTGCTACCTCTTCTGCCCCGACCTGGCCGTCAAAAAGGACTCCGAGGCCCTGGGGAGACATATCGATTACGACTACTGTAAGGGATGCGGTATCTGTGCCGTCGAGTGCCCGCGCAACGCCCTGATTCTGGAGGAGGAAGACTATGAAGAAGGTCATTGAGGGGAGCCAGGCGGTAGCTGAGGCAGTGCGTCTGGCCCGGGTCAATATTATTTCGGCCTACCCGATCACACCTCAGACGCACATAGTAGAACGCCTCTCCGACTTCTGCTCCGACGGCTCCCTGGACGCCCGATTCCTTAAGGTTGAGAGCGAGCATTCCGCGCTGGCGGCCTTGATCGGGGCGGCGAGCAGCGGCGTTCGGACCTTTACGGCGACCTCATCACAGGGGCTGGCCCTGATGCACGAGCTGTTGCACTGGACATCGGGGGCGCGGCTCCCGATCGTCATGGCCGAGGTGAACCGCGCCCTGGGGCCGGGATGGAACATCTGGACCGACCAGACAGACAGTTTGGCCCAACGCGACACCGGATGGATACAGCTCTACTGCGAGGACGGACAGGAAACCCTCGACACGACAATCCAGGCCTTTCTCCTGGCGGAGATGGTCAACCTGCCCGTCATGGTCGTCCTGGACGCCTTCTTTCTCTCTCACACCTACGAACCTGTCGACATTCCGGAACAGGAGGCCGTTGATCGGTTTCTCCCCCCCTTTACCCCGCGCTTTCAGCTCGACACAAACAATCCCTGTGCCTTCGGATCACTCGTTACACCGGACTCGTATATGGAGATGCGTCACAGCATTGCCGAAGGGATGGAGGCTGCCCTGGACCTGCTGCCGGAGATAGAGGATCGTTTCGCCGGTATTTTCGATCGCCGCTGGGCCGCCATAGAACCGGTGGAATGCGACGACGCTGAGATCATTCTCGTCACATCGGGGACCGTGACGAGCACCTGCCGCGAACTGATCAGTGACTTGCGAAAGCGGGGGGAGAAGGTGGGGCTTCTGAAGATAAAGCTCTTCCGGCCCTTCCCCGTGGAGGCCATCCGCAGGATTCTCGCCCCGGCAAAAAAGGTTGCCGTCATCGATCGGAACTTCTCCTTCGGCGCAAGCGGCATATTCGCACAGGAGATACGGGCCGCTCTGTGTAACTGCCCGGGCCACCCGCCCGTCTTCGGTTTCATCGCCGGTCTCGGCGGCCGTGACGTCACGAAGGATGTCCTGGAAGGGATATACCGGCAGACAGATCAGTCGGACAGACCGGAAAGGGAGGACATATGGATAGGGCTCAAGGAGGTGCATGATGCGGCTGAACGTTCCTGAGCAGGATTACATGTATTCCGGACATGTGGGATGCCCCGGCTGCGGCGCCGCCATCGCCATGAAATTTTTCCTAAAGGCCATGGGGGAAAAGACCATCATCGTCCTTCCCGCCTGCTGCTGGTCAATCATAGCGGGCCCCTATCCCCAATCGACCCTCCAGGTCCCCATTCTTCATTCCGCCTTTGAAGCGGGCGGTTCCGTCGCGAGCGGTGTCCGGGCCGCGCTGGACGTAAAGGGAGACAGGGAAACGACCGTCGTTACCTGGGCCGGTGACGGAGGAACCTTCGATATCGGATTCCAGGCATTGAGCGGAGCCGTCGAGCGGAACGAGGATTTCATCTATGTCTGTTACGACAACGAGGCCTACATGAATACGGGGGTTCAGCGCAGCTCCGCTACCCCCTATGGCGCATGGACCACCACAACCCCCGGCACCCAATGGAAGAGGGGGCGCAAGAAGAACATCGTCGAGGTCCTTGCGGCCCACCGAATCCCCTATGCCGCCACGGCGAGCATCGCCTTCCCCGAAGATCTTCTCAGAAAGGTCACGCGGGCCAGGGAAACAAAAGGCTCCCGCTTTCTCCATATCTATACGACCTGCGCCACCGGATGGCGGATGCCCTCGGAAATGTCGGTCAAGATTGCACGGATGGCTGTGGAAACCTCCATCTTCCCACTCTATGAGGTGATTGACGGCGTGCACTACACCATCAACCACACACCGAGGGGGTTCCCGGTCGATGAGTACCTGAAACTCCAGGGCCGTTTCAGGCATCTGGCCGAGGATGATATAGAACAGATTCAGGAAATGGTGAATGAGGACTGGCAGCTCCTCCTCCGCAAGACCGATCAACGAACCTGAGCTACGGGACGGAAATCCCGGGAAACCCCGCTGACATAGTGAATATGCGAAGAAGAGAATGAGCGGGGGCGACACCATTCGCCCACGATCATGGTTTGAGTGTTTTATCCGTAGTAAAATACATTCTTCCCTTGACATTGAATCCTGTTTTTGAAATATGTGTCAGGGAGAGAAGTTGTTGATTCTTCCCTCTTTATCTGAAAGAGCTCTATCGGCGAACGCTTTCCTCTCCTTTCCTCTCCTATGCCGATGGTTTAGCAATACCGATAGGGACCTCTTGGGTCCCGGAGAAAAACGTAGGCAACAGTCGGGGGCAGTCTAGCTGCGATAAACCCTCTTGCACCGATTCTTTTGTACGATTTCTTGTAACTGCTCAGGTCGTTTTCTGACATGATTTACAGGATGAACAGGGTTTTGGCAAGCCGGTAGTTCGTCCAGGATGGCGGGCAGGATCCTCAGAAGGGGTGCTGGCCAGCGAGCAACTGCGGCTACGAGGTGTTGAAGCGTGGCACGAACGGGTTGCCGGTG
>JAUSPK010000077.1 GCA_030655735.1 Syntrophales bacterium
ATTGGCGGTAAACTTGAATTCAGGCTACCCACATGAAACAGCGAGGAACCATTTTTTGTCCTTGACATACAACTACCTTATTTTTACAATCATTTATTCTGGAAGGGACCTATTATCAGGGAAGATGTGACTGTCATGAAAAGGTGGACAATCAGTTGTGCCATGGTGTTTTTGAGCCTCACACTTGCAGTGGGCTCGGTCTCTGCGACTACGTATTGGGGGTATGATTCTTATGTCCTGGATGCTGAAAAGAGCCCGACCAATACGGAAGACGACCTGATGTGCTGGGCGGCGGCGGCGGCCAATGTCCTTGTCTCGACAGGGTGGGGCAATATCTACAGCACCAGTGAAGATGCTATCTTCGGATATTTCCAGGACCACTGGACCGATGAGGGTGGTCTCCCCGAGTTCGGCTGGGATTGGTGGTTCAGTGGAACCAATGATATGCAGGGCGTTGCCGACTGGTCTCAGGTGGATGTGGCGGGTGGAACCTTCTATCCGGGTGAGGTCTTTACCGACTACTATGCGAGGACCTGGGAAGATAACCTTGCCATGTCGGCGGTTGACCAGTATCTCCATGCGGGAGACGGAGTGACGCTCGGCCTTTATGGGCCTGGAGGTCATGCCATAACGCTTTGGGGGTATGACTACGATGATATAACGGGTGATTATCTGGGGGTGTGGGTGACGGATTCTGATGATGATAAGGCTGACACGACTCCGGAAAATGAACTGAAGTATTATGATGTCCTGTATGGCAGTGACCAGTGGTACCTGCAGGATTTCTACGGCAGCGATGCATGGTACATAGGCGAGGTTATGGCGCTTGGTCAGATGCCGGCCCCGGCCGCAGGGCCCGTCCCCGAACCGGCCACGGTGGTTCTTCTCGGTTGTGGCCTCATCTTCCTTGCAGGAACGGGAAGGAAGATGAGCTGAGAGGTGTCAGTAATCGGCAGGGCGCCTCATCTCTCTGCGTGTCGTGCCGAAGGGCTACCTGACCAGAAAAGACAGACGATTAAGCAATATGTCCCCACATCATATCCATCCCACCTTGCGTCCAGCGCCCCTGAGACCTGCGAAAAGATCACTCCATCCCCTGAAATAATCTGTCTCACTGTTCGGATTAGGGGTTGTTATTACCTCGAAAAATGGTATTAGACCAAGGGGCAATTCGGATAGATCCACGCTTACCGGGAGCGCCTGCACGTAATACTGAACAGCAAGGAGAAACAAGATGACCCATCCCACGCTCGTCGAGGTGATGTCGCAGCCCGCATTTTATCCCCACAAGCCGGACACCGTGACGGTCATCCAGACCCATATCTCCTTTATCTTCATTGCCGGTGATCTCGTGTACAAGGTTAAGAAGGCAGTCGATTTCGGATTTCTCGATTTTACCACCCTTGAAAAGAGGAAATATTACTGCGAACAGGAAGTCGTACTGAATCGGCGGTTCGCCCCCGATGTGTATATCGGTGTCGTTGAAATCACCGAGGACAGAGAGGGGAATCTTCGGCCCGGCGCCGAGGGAGCCATCGTTGAACATGCCGTCAAGATGAAGAAGATCCCCGAGGAGAAGATGCTGTACAGGCTCATGGAGGCGGGGAGGGTAACGGAGGATGATGTGGTCCGCGTGGGAAGACACCTTGCCCGGGTCTACGGGAATATCCCGAGCGATGAAGGGGCACAGCAATTCGGTACGCCCGATGTCATTGCCACCAATGTGATAGAAAACTTCGATCAGACGAGAAAATATAGGGGAGGGCCGGTGAGCGGAGAGGCGTTTGATGCCCTCGAGTCATGGAGCCGGTCGTTCATGGCCGGAAATATTGCGCTGTTCGATATGCGGATAGCGCAGGGGCACATCAAGGACTGCCACGGCGATCTCCATCTCCAGCACATATGCATTGAGGACGCTGCGATCTCGGTCTTTGACTGCATCGAGTTCAACGAGCGGTTCCGCTTCGGGGATGTGGCATCGGATGTGGCCTTTTTATCGATGGACTTCGACTTCAACGGCGAGTCCGGCCTCGGCGATACCTTTGTCGGTGCCTACGTAGACGAGTCGGGGGATGCGTCGCTGCGCGATGTCCTGAAGTTCTACAAGGTGTACAGGGCCATGGTGAGGGCAAAGGTCACATCGTTCATGCTGGATGACGGTGGCCTCGATGACGCCGCGCGGGGTGAGGCCTTCCGGAGGGCACAGCAGTACTACGAGCTTGCATATGGGTACGTGACCCATGAGGATTGATCTCCATATTCACTCGAAGAACGGATCGGACGGGATGTGGACGCTGGAGGAGATATTCGCCGAGGCCTCCCGAAGAGAGATAGATGTCATGTCGATCACCGATCATGACGCGATCCATTGCCAGGACGAGGCAATAGCCCTTGCCGAGAGGTACAAAATCGGCTACATCCCCGGTGTTGAACTCAACATAACCTTTTCTCACCCGGCATACAAGGAGGGAAAGGGGATGCCCCTTGATTTCCTCGGCTACGGGTATGATGTCCACTACGAGCCGTTGGTGAGCAAGCTCCATGCACTGCGAGCCTTCAGGGAGAAGAGGGCCATGGAGATACTGGAGAATATCAATCGTCAGTTCCAGAGGGAGGGCCGGAGGAGCTTTTCTGATAAGGATATGGAAGCGATACAGGCAAGCGTTGACGGATCGTTCGGCCGTCCGCACATTGCCAATTACATGATAGCGCAGGGTATCGTTCGGGACAAACGGGAGGCATTCGAACGATACCTGGTAAAATGCAATGTCCCGAAGATGCCGATGGGCCTGGAGGAGGCCTCCGAGCTGATACGGGGTGCCGGAGGGAGGGTGGTGATCGCCCATCCCCATGATCCCAACGGAACGTCTCTCGCGTCATTTGCCGCCTCGGTAGCGGACCGGCACGCCATTATCCGGGACGCCATGCTGCCGTACATAGACGGGATCGAATGCTGGCATTCGAGACACAGCAGGAACACCATCAGATCATGCCGTGCGTTTGCCCTCGAAGAGGGGCTGATGGTAACGGGGGGATCCGACTGCCACCAACAGCCCGTGATCATGGGGACCATCGAGATTCCCGATTATGTGGCACGGCAGTTTGACCTGCAAGGCCGACAGGCCCACGTATCGAAGGATTAAAATCGATAATCTATAAAGGAGCCGCCTTATGAGAATACCGTTCAAACAGTTCGTCGAGGAGAAGATCGAAGGCGATGCCGTCCTGATTGCCTGCGGGCTTCCGGCAACGAACAAGACCGAAACCACTGAGGTCGTAGCGCGTCTGAAGGGGTACGAGATACTGCGGACAGATCTGATTCGCCGCGATGTCCTGAAGGGCGAGGATATCTTCGACGAGAAGGTGGCGTCGAATATGGACAAGAGGACGCTCGTATATGACAAGATGTTTGCTCTGGCCGACGAGCTTTCATCGCAGGGCACAGGGGTCGTCCTCGATGCAACATTCATCACCCAGTCTCTCAGAAGGAGGGCCGCCGGGGTGGCCGCGAGGAACGGGAAGACATTCATTATACAGCAGACCCAGTGCCCGGAGGAACACTCACTGTATAAGATATCCAAGAGAACGAAGGAAAAGTACGAGTCCAACGCGCTGACAAAGCAGGCCTACCTGAATAACAAGGAGAAGTTCGAATCGGTGGATCTTGACGATCTCAAGAACCGGTACCCCGACCTGCGCATCGTACACCTTCTGGTCGACACGGCCTCCGATTCGGAGGATGGGTGGTTCGTGATCGGGGAGGTTGAACGATAGCCTGAACGGCGACCGTATCTGTCGCTCCGGAGTGCCCCCTCCTGATACGCAGCGGACCGGCTCTATCAATCACCCTATATGCCTGCTATCTCTACACGGCGGTTCGCAGCACGTCCCTCCTCGGTGCTGTTCGATGCAACCGGCATGCCGGCGCCATAGGCCTTTAGGGCAATCCTTTGTGGTTGAATCCCCAACTTCTTCACCAGATACCCTTTCACGGCGGTTGCTCTTCTTAGCGAGAGGGCCTGGTTGTACTCGTCCGTGCCCGTGCTGTCCGCGTAACCCGATAACACGATGGAGACTTGGGGCCTTTCGGTCATCGCCGTGCCGATGGCTTCGAGGAGCGTTCGGTAGGACGCCTTGATGGTGGCCTTGTCATGATCAAAGGAAACGACCGGTCTCGTTTGTAAAACGGCATCGTCAGCCACGTCGGTGCCTCGATCGCCTGTCTTCCCGAGCCACTCAATGGCACCCATGTGTCCCAGGGCGGCGGCAGCCTCCATGTCTTTACGTCCCTGCTCGTTGTTGATAACGTAATAATTAATGATCCCCCGCCGGTAATAAGCCTCGGCATTTCCAGGAGCGAGTCGTATAGCCTCGGTGAGGTCGACGAGTGCCTCCGTGCAGTTGGTCTTTTTTGACGAGAAGCGGGCAATGCCCCTTTTCAGGTAGGCATCGGCCGAGCCGGGATCAATCTCTATCGCCTTTGTATAGGCCTTTACGGCCTCCGTATAGACCCCCTGTTTTTCAAGGGCAGTTCCCCTTTCAATCCACGATGCCGCTGTCTGCGCGATGGCCGGTTGCCATGATATCAAGATGGTGCCTATGAAAACAAGACGGAGTTTTCCTTTCACATGTCACCCCCATGAGATTATTTTTCGCCCAAGATACCACAAGGATGTGAATCGGGCAATGGGAACCCATGCCTGCGGCCGCTCAATTGTCCGCACGCGGCCGATATGTCGTCCCCCTTACTCGGACGGGTCATGGTCGTGTAGTGCTCGTGTATAAGAATGTCTTGAAAAGCCCGCACCCTTTTGTCCGACGGCCTCTTGAATTCCGATCCGGGAAACTCGTTAAAGGGTATCAGGTTGAATTTGCAGTGTACCCCCCTGAGGAGCGATGCGAGCATCTTTGCGTCCCCTTCCGAATCGTTGACGCCAGCCATCACGATGTACTCAAAGGTGATCATTCTCCTCCTTGGCATGGGATAATCCCGGCAGGCGTCTATGAGTTCTTTGAGGGGGAACTTTTTGTTGACGGGCATCAGGTAAGATCTTCTCTTGTCGTCAGGGGCGTTAAGTGACACGGCGAGATTGACGGAGACATCCTCACCGAGCCTGCGTATCATCGGTGTTATTCCACATGTGGAAATCGTTATCTTTCTCTTTGAAAATCCTGCCCCCGCATCGGACGTGATAATTCTGATTGCCTTGAGCGTGTTTTCATAGTTGGCAAGGGGCTCTCCCATCCCCATCATGACGATATTTTTTATATCACTCCCCTCTGGTGTGTTAAAACGGAGGGCCGTTATCTGTCCGGCAATCTCGGAGGGGAGGAGATTTCTCTTCAGGCCATATCTGCCGGTAAGGCAGAAGCGACATCCCATTGCGCACCCCACCTGTGTCGAAACACACTGGGTCCAACGGTTTTTTTCACGGATCAGGACACTTTCGATAAAGCAGTCATCTTCCAACCTGAGGAGAACCTTTTTCGTGCCGTCCCTTGATTCCTGTATCTCTTCTATCAGGGGGAGTGTTATACGGGCTCGTTTTTCGATCTCTTCCCGGAAGACCTTCGAGAGATTAGTCATCTCGTCAAAGGACAGGGCCCCCGACCGGTGTAGCCACTTCATGATCTGGCGCGCCCGGTATTTCTCCTTTCCAAGGTGGGAGATAAAGCCTTCGATCTCTTCAAGAGACATATCGTTCAGATTGGGTTTGTCGTGATAGTTTTTCATGCAGTCTTCTTGCGGTGGAGGTATCTCAGGTTGCCTGTCAGGATTTTCCTATCATCTCTATGAAATATCCGACAATCACTTTGTCAAGCTTTCCCTCGTCGGCCTCCTTATTCAGGATTTCAAAGGCATCTTTCCGGGGCATCGCGCTGCGGTATGGCCGGTTTGCAATAAGGGCGTCAAAGATATCCACGATGCCCGCTATCCGCGCTACGACGGATATATCTTCTCCCTGGAGACCGTCCGGGTAGCCGCTTCCGTCCAGTTTTTCGTGGTGGTGTCTGATGACGTCCAGGGCTAAGCCGAGGGTCTTCTGCAGGGGTTGGCATATATTACAGCTTGCTTCGGGGTGGGTCTTCACGATCTCGAACTCATCGGGTGTCAGCTTTCCGGGTCTGTTCAGAATCTCCCCGGGCACCCCTATCTTCCCTATATCGTGCAGTATGCCCCCGAGGCGCAACGCCTCGATCTCTTCCTCCGACAGATTCATCTTTTTGCCGAGGGTCGCGGCCATATCCGACACCCTCACGCTGTGCCCCTGGGTGTATACATCTTTCGCTTCCACCGCGTTTGCCATGGATATGAGAACGCTTTCTATACTGGTAAGTTTTTTGTTGAGGGCGCTTTCCCTCAGGAGAGACTGTGTCCTGACCATCAATTCAATCCTGTCGGGGGGGCTTATCATACAATCGTCCGCCCCCGATTCTATCGCACGGATCTTGTCTTTCCTGTCATCCGAGGTGGTGAGAATGATAACAGGGATAATACGGGTATCTTCATTTTCCTTGAGGCGGCGACAGATCTCATAGCCGTCCGGTTCCGACATCACGGCGTCCAGCAGGATCAGGTCAACCTCCGTTCTGTCTATGAGGGAAAGGGCTTCGTTTCCACCGGAGGCCTTGACGATCTCGACGCCGGGATCCGAGGTTTCAACAAGGGCCTCCGTATTCTTTGTCTGCTCGGCATCGCCGACCAGCAGTATCCGCGGTTTTTTGCCGATTGACGATTTCCCTTCCCCTTTGGGGAAATATATCGTGTTCCCTCCACCTGCCTTCGCTACGGCCAGGGCTTCCTTTGCCTTATCTATGAGTATGTTTCCATATGTGGCATCCTGCGGGCACGTTACCAGTCCCGCGCTCAGGGTCACCTCTCCGCGGGTGAATGCCTCAACCTCGGCCCGTATGCGTTCTACCGCTGTATGTGAGGGCTCAGCAGGGTATTTTGTCAGGATAACGGCAAAGATGTCTCCGGAATATCGCGCCGCTATATCGCATCGCCGAATGGTCTTTTTTATGACCCGCGCGATCCCCTTCAAGATGCCATCTCCCTTCTGCCTGCCGTTTCGCTTGTTGTAAAGGGAAAACGAATCTATATCGAGAAGGGCAAGGGTAAAGGAACCGCCATATCTGCGCGACCTCACGGACTCCCATTCGAGGATGATATGAAAGACATCGTGGTTCAACAAACCGGTCAAGTCGTCTGTGGATTGATCGATTGTTCCTCTGCCGGTATCCGTACTCGTCTGCCCTCCCATAGGCCTCCTTATGGTCCTCATAGAAAGTATGCTTTTTGGCTCCGGATCTCTTCTGTATTCTCCCGGGTCTCATAACAGGAAACTACTCGAAGATACTATCATTAAGCGGGGAAACCCGCAAGGGTTATTCAACCCCGAGTTGTTAAAAGGAGATCTTTTGTGATAGGAAGAACAGTGAAGACGCATTGGTTGAAAGGAAGGAATGACGGGTGAGAACAAAGAATCTTACGCCGGCGATGATACAGTATCTCGAGATAAAAGATGCCCACAGAGACTGTATCATCTTCTTCAGGATGGGTGATTTCTATGAGATGTTCTTTGAGGATGCACAGGTGGCCTCGAAGGTCCTGCAGATTACGCTGACATCCAGGAACAAGGGCAAGGAGGATGCAATTCCGCTGTGTGGCGTACCCCATCATGCGGCCTCTTCCTATATCTCGAAGCTCGTTGAACATGGTTACAAGGTAGCCATATGCGAGCAGATGGAGGATCCCAGGGAAGCGAAGGGAATCGTAAAACGGGAAGTCGTGCGCATCGTCACCCCGGGG
>JAUSPK010000084.1 GCA_030655735.1 Syntrophales bacterium
GAGCACCCCGACGTCAAGCGGATGCTCATGTACATGAAGAGCACCGTAGAAGGCATGAGAATGCTTTGCCTCTTCCTCGCCTATCACGAGGACATCATGCACGCATCGAAGGACCCCGAGGAGGTGAAGGCGGCGAAGGGGATCGTCGAAATTCTGACCCCCATCGTGAAAGCCGGTATCTCCGATGAAGCCTGGCTGGTCACGGCCGAAGCCATCCAGGTGTACGGCGGTTACGGTTACTGCAGTGAGTACCCGGTCGAACAGTACGCCCGCGACGTCAAGGTCCTCTCCGTCTATGAGGGGACCAACGCCATTCAGTCCCTCGACCTCCAGATGCGCAAGATCCTCATGAATCCCGAGATGTACAATTACGGGCAGCTCAGGAAGCGCATGAACGATACGATTGATAAGGCCAAGGGCGTGGTGGACGATAAGTACATCGCCCCCGTCGTCCGCGGGCTCGCGAAGCTCGACGAGGTCATCGAGATGATGAAGGGACAGATGGGTGAAGGCAAATTCATGGCCCTGGTCCTCAATGCCACGCCGTTCCAGCAGGCCATGTTCCCCCTCATTCTGGCCTGGCTGCACCTGTGGAGCCTGACGATCACGATCCCCAAGGCAAAGGCCATCATGGGCGACGCCAAGGGAGAAGAGCGCCAGAAGAAGATTGCGGAAGACGCCGAAGCGGCTTACTATAGCGGCAGGGTGCTTTCGTCGCAGTTCTACATCGGCTCGGAATTTCCCAAATTCTTCGGTCGGATCGAATGCATCATGAACAATGAAGGAGCGGCATTGAAGGTCGATTCGGCGAATTTCACCGGAGCGCCTCTGGAGTAAGAATACGGAAATGCGGAAACACAAATGGCCTCACGCCGAAAAAGCGTGAGGCCATTTACGCTCTATCATGGGGGCATCCATTCAAGATAAGGGGGAAACAGGGACACTCTCCATATTAAATCTCTTTTGGCTTTCTCATTGACGCATCCGGTTAAAGCCGGTTTTTCCGGATTTGTCTTGACAATGGGGCGCCCCTCCGGTACTCCTATTCACTAGAAGCTGGTTTACCGTACTATAATTACGCAGCGTACCAGAAGGCAGGGAGGAGGTTCCCCCCCTGCTTTTTTCGTTGGGGAATGACGGGTACACTAATGAACGGTTTTATACGAAAGGGATTGCTATGACACAGGACAAGGACAAAACGCCCGTCGCGCAGAACATTGCCACCCGCTGCACGAAATGCAAGAGGGAACTCAACCACACCGTCATCTCCCACACCCTTGAGGGAATCGTGGCGAGGGTTCAGTGCCGCACCTGCGGAAGCGAGCACAAGTATTGCCCTGCAAAAAAGAAGGCGGCCCCGAAGACAGCACGGGCTACCGGGAGTACTTCCGGAATGACGGCAGCGGCTAAAAACGCGGCACTCGACGCACTGGACTTTGCGGCGCTCCCCGAGAAATTAAAGAACAAGGAGCGAGTCCCCTACAGCATGTCGGGATCATTTAAGTTTAATAACGTGATCGATCATGCGGCCTTTGGGATAGGGATCGTGATAAAGCTCTCCCATCAGAGAATGGATGTGTTGTTTTCCGACGGGCTGAAGACCCTTGCGTGCGACAAGGGATAATCCCCGGAAAGGAGGCCGCCACACGCTTTTGTGAAGCAGACGTGTCAGAAGTGTCCGCCTCTTGCTATTTCCGCAAAAGTTCTGTATTTATCTATCCATGAAGCTCGAAACTACGGAGACCGCGAGGATGTACCGGGGCAAGGCGCTGATCGCCGATCCGATATACCAGTATATCTTGTTCACCGTGCCTTCCGCCGACCTTTCCCCGGAAAAGACGGAGAAGGATCTGATCGATTCCCCCTGGCTCCAGCGGCTCAGGAGGATCTACCAGCTCCAGAGCGCCCGCTGGGTGTATCCCTCGGCGGAGCATACCCGGTTCCAGCATTCCCTGGGGACCATGCACATGGCCGGTGAGTTCGGCAGGCACCTCTACCCGGGGCTCAGGGAGACCTTTCCCGACGTACCCTCCATCCATTTCATCGAGGAACTCCTGCGGGTGGGGGGGCTCCTCCACGACGTGGGGCATGGACCATACGGCCACTTCTTTGACGATCATTTCCTGAAGCAGTACGACCTGACCCACGAAATCATGGGAAAGAGGATCATAACGGACAGGTTTGGGGGGCTGATACGGGACATCCGGCGCAGCCCCTCGGGCTTCTTCGGGGAGAGTGAGCGCCTCGATCCGGAGCAAATCGCCTTCCTCATAAAGAAGCCCGGAGACGAACGGGAAGATCAGCCCGGATGGCTCTACTTCCTGAGGCAGCTCTTCTCCGGCGTCTATACCGTCGACAACCTCGACTATGTCCAGAGAGACGCCTATATGACCGGTTTCTCCATGGATATCGTCGATATGGAGCGGCTCCGATTTTACACCTTCTTTACAAAGAAGGGTCTTACCCTCCACCAGGTGGGGATCTCGGCCCTCAGCAGGTTCCTGAACGCCCGGCTGAACCTGTACTCAAATGTATACTTCCACCGGACGACACGGGCCCTCGACCTCCACCTCCAGGAAATATTCCAGGATACGATGGATATCATCCTCCCTTGTAACCCCGCCGAGAATCTGGACGCGTACCTGGGGTGCGACGACTGGACCCTCTTCAACGAGGTGAAGGGGTGGCCGGAGGCGGAAGATGAACGGAAAAAGGAACTGGGAAGGCAGTGGGAGAGGCTCCACAGCAGGCAGGTCAAATGGAAGATGTCCTATTCGGCGGAGTTCTTCATAGAGAAGGTGCAGAGGGGAATCCGATTCGCCGGCGTCGAGGAGTATGAACGGCAGATACGAAGCAGCCTCCCGAACGAACTGAAGGATATGGCGTTTCGCGTGGACCTCGCGACGCAGGACCCGAGGCCTATCAACCCCATGGCGGAGGGGGACAAAAAGATCAACATCTATAATCCCTCCACGGAGTCCATATCGCTTGAGCCGATCAACGATATCTACCGCTTCATCCCGGCGCGGGTCATGCACTTCCGGGTCTTCTCCCTCGACCACTGCCACGACGAGGCGCTGACCATCGCCGCCGAGAAGGCCCTCGGTTCGGTCGGTGAGGTCGTCACCACGAATATCTGAACGGGGGATGCTTGCCCCCCCATTTTCCATAGATAGAACGGGAGGTTTGGATAACTGTCATTGTTTGTTATTTCGACCCCCTCTTGTTGTCATTTCGACCGAAGGGGGAAATCTAAGATTTCTCAGTCGTAAATACTCCTTCGAAATGACAAATTTGATGCATTCGTAAAAAGACAGATTTCCCCTCCCCTGGTGGGAGGGGCTTAAGGGGAGGGGGCAAATACTCTCCAAAATACAGCTACTTTTCACCCCCAAACCCTCACCCTCCCCCATCAAGGGGGAGGGAATTTTGGACTTTTTACGGGGTTATCAAAATTAAAGCTCTCATAAAACCGGCATCATATCGGAGGCAGTATGTGCGATACGATTGTTGCGACATCCCGGGCCACCGCCGACGGCGCAGTCCTGTTCGGAAAGAACTCCGACCGTGAACCGAACGAGGCACACCAGGTTGTCTTCCTCCCCGCCGAAGATCATCCTCCGGGGAGCCGCGCCCACTGCACCTACATCGAAATCCCGCAGGCGGAGTACACCAACGCCATTCTCCTCGCCAAACCGTTCTGGATCTGGGGGGCGGAGATGGGCGTCAACGAACACGGCCTCGCGATAGGAAACGAGGCGGTCTTTACCAAAGAGCCCTATGAAAAGGGAAAATCACTTACCGGGATGGATCTCCTCCGCCTCGCCCTGGAACGCGCCTCCACCGCGTCAGACGCGGTCCATGTCATCACCGGGCTGCTCTCCGAATACGGACAGGGGGGAAACTGCGGTTTCGCGCACAGGCTTTTCTACCACAACAGCTTTCTGATGGCGGACCCTCACGAAGCGTGGGTCCTGGAGACGGCGGGGCGCCACTGGGCCGCAAAAAAGGTGAGCGGGGTATACGCGATCTCGAACGGTCTTACCATCGGGAGCGACTGGGATATCGCCTCACCGGGGCTTGTCGACCACGCGATCGCGAAGGGATGGTGTAAGGACCCAGCCGATTTTCACTTTGCCCGCTGCTATTCAGACTTCCTCTATACCCGGTTCAGCTGCTGCAGGGAGCGCGTCGAGGGGACCACGGGGTTGCTTGGCGCACGGATGGGCAACCTGACGGTCTCCGACTTCATGTCAATCCTGAGGGATCACGGCTGCCGGGATGTCCGGACGCGGCTCCCCGAACGGGGGATCACCGGCTCCACCATATGCATGCACGCAGGGTTCGGACCCATCAGGGGGAGTCAGACGACGGGTTCCATGGTGTCGCACCTGCGCCCGGACCGGCCTACACACTTCGTCACGGGAACGGCGGCCCCCTGCACGGGTATCTTCAAACCGGCATGGCTCGATGCCGGCCTCCCCGATATGGGCCCCGCGCCAACGGGGACGTATGACGCCGCGACCCTCTACTGGAGACACGAACGGCTCCACAGAGTCGTCCTGGGCGATTTCGCGGCACGGATCGAAACCTACCGCGAGGAGCGGGATGCCCTCGAAGGGCGATTCATCTCCGAGGCTCTGGACTCCGCCGACCGGACGGATTCCGAACGCCGTGCCCTTTCCGCCCGGTGCTTCAGCGAAGCGGACGGCGCGGAGGAAAAGTGGCTGGAGAGAATCACCGGGGTTCGGAGCGAACGGAAGTCCCCCCTTCCCTATAGGATTGCGTGGAAGGGTTTCAACAAGGCTGCCCGTATGCCCGATTTTTCTTGATCAAGCAATGAAGAGATTCTTTGTGGAGAAATTCGGGTCACTCGTTAGATTGACCCCCAGACGCCTCAGGCCCACCTCGTCCCCCGGCGTGGGTATATGCGTCATATGGACCTCGCAACCCTTGAGGTCCTTTAGCGTCTTTATGGCGAGCTGGGCCGCGGGGTTCGTCGTCGCGCTGATTCCCAGCGCGATCAGAGATTCATTCAGATCAAGGCTTACCGAGGTTTCACCGAGGATTTCCGTCTTCAGGTCCCGTATCGAATCGGTTATGTTTTCGGGCAGCAGCTTTATCTTGCCCGGGATCCCGGCCAGATGCTTGATAGCGTGTATGACGAGGCTGGATGCCGCGTGCATGAGGGGTGAGTTGTTGCCGGTGATGATGGTGCCGTCTTTCAGTTCCATGGCGGCCCCGCAGTAGATTCCCTTATTCCCCTTGTCCCCTTCCTGCGCACGGTCGGCCGCATCACGGGCGGGAGGCACAACCTTTCTGCTCTCCGGTTCGAGACCGAAGTCCTTGATAAACAGCTCCACCCGCTGAACGGTCTCTTTATCGGCAAGGCCTATAGCGTATTCGCACCGGTACCTGAAGTAACGCCTGATGACCTCCTGTTTCGCGGCCTCCTTCGCGGCATCATCGTCCACGATGGCAAAACCGCAGCAGTTGACCCCCATGTCGGTGGGAGATTTGTAGAACGATTCTCCTCCCGTTATCTTTTCGAGGATCCTTCGGAGGACGGGGAAGGCCTCCACGTCGCGGTTATAGTTTACCGACTTGATGTCATAGGCCTCGAGATGGAAGGGATCGATGAGGTTAAAATCGCCGAGGTCCGCCGCTGCGGCCTCATAGGCTATATTGAGGGGGTGTTGCAGGGGTATATTCCAGATCGGGAAGGTCTCGAATTTCGCGTACCCCGCCTTTCTTCCCCGCCGATAATCATGATACAGCTGGGAAAGGCAGGTCGCCAGTTTGCCGCTTCCCGGACCGGGGCCGGTCACGATGACAAGGGGCTTTTCCGTTTCGACATATGAATTCGCGCCGTACCCCTCATCGCTCACGATCGTGTCGACCTCCGTGGGATAGCCCTTCGTGTAGCTGTGCGTGTACACCTTCACCCCTCTTCGTTCGAGCTTGTTTTTGAAGAGTATGGCCGACGGCTGGTTTTCGAAACGAGTTATGACGACACCCAGGACGTCGAGGTCCCAGCCCCGCAAGTCGTCTATCAGCTTCATGGCGTCCGAATCGTAGGTGATCCCGAAGTCCGCCCGCATCTTCTTCCGCTCGATATCGCCGGCATAGATGCACAGGAGGATGGCCGCCTTGTTCCCCAGTTCCCGCAGGAGCCTTACCTTCACATTCGGATCGTACCCGGGCAGGACCCGCGCCGCGTGGTAGTCGTGCAAGAGCTTTCCTCCGAACTCCAGATACAGCCGGTGATCAAACTGCTCGACCCTCTCCAGGATAGCCGCCGTCTGCTGCTTGAGGTATTTTTCGTTGTCAAAGGCGATTGCGTGCGTCATGGTTTCTCCCGCTTTCCCGGTTTACTCTTGTGAACGGTAGAGGTTTTTTGTGAGGTTTGAATAACCAGCCTTTTTTGTCATTTCGACCGTCTCTTGTTGTCATTTCGACCGAAGGGAGAAATCTTGGAAGTCCAATGCCATTAAGAGTTCCCCCTGACGGGGACTATAGCTCGTCGTTTACACTCCTCGAAATGACAGCATACCTTCTTCGAAATGAATCTCACCTGGTGCGAACAATGGACTGCCCCGTAGATGTAAGGCTTCTGGGGTGGTGTGCGAATCTCCGAGATACGTTCTCGAAGATTCGCTCCTGTTCCGATTTCGGTCTCGACAACTGACCTTATTTTTTTTCCACCTTCAGCGAGGTCCCCGCGATAAACCGCGCCTGGAGTTTGCGCATCCCCTTCAGCCACCGGTCATAATCGGACGTCTTCCTACGCATGTAGGTTTCGACCTCGGGATGGGGAAGAATCAGAAAGGTTTCCGCCCTGAACGCGTCCATAACCGCATCGGCCAGTTGTTCCGGTTCCATCAGACCGTCGACCCCCGCAACGCCGCCACCTTCATGATCCCGAGTCATCTCGGAGCGCACGGCCTGGGGACAGAGGGCAAAGACCTTGATCCCCTGATCACTATAGGTGATATCGATATTTTCCGCCAATCCGACCGCCGCGTGTTTGGTAACCGAATAAGGGGCCGATCCGATCTGGCTAAGCAGACCCGCCGCCGAGGCCGTCATGAGCATGGCGCCACCGCCGCGTTCGGTCATGCGGGGGATGATCGCCCGTGCCACGTAGACGTGGGCCATGACATTGATCTCCCAGATACGCTGCCAGCTTTCATTGGAGACCTCGACACCCCCGGTAACCAGGATGCCCGCGTTTGAACAGAAGAGATCGATCGGGCCGACCTTCTCCTCCGTGGACTCAACCAGATGGATAATATCCTCTTCCTTACTGACATCACAGCCAACCGCTATCCCCTTGATCTCCTGGGCAACGGCCCGTGCACCATCTTCATTCACATCAGCCACAACAACCGCTTTCGCGCCTTCCAGAGCGAACCTCCGACACAGGGCCCGGCCGATACCACTGGCACCCCCTGTAACAACGACAATTTTCCCTTTAATTTCCATAAATTTTCATCTCCTGCGGTAATTTGGGACAAGGCCCCACAGGAGTGACTATTTCTTCTTTCCGATAAAATCAAGGATAAAGAGGACGCATCGAATTTTTTGCCCCTTCCCTCGGACCCTATTCAAACAGCTTCAGATATTTCCCATACCCTTCCTTTTCCAGATCCTCCTTAGGGATAAAGCGGAGGGCAGCGGAGTTCATACAGTACCTCTGGCCGGTCGACGACGGTCCGTCATTAAACACATGTCCTAGATGTGAATCCCCGATCTTGCTCCTCACCTCCGTTCTCATGTCGGACAACTTCCTGTCTTCCTTTTTCACGACTGCATCGGGTTCAATCGGCCTCGTAAAGCTCGGCCAGCCGGTATGAGATTCGTATTTGTCATGTGAGCTGAAAAGTGGCTCTCCCGATACCACATCGACGTAGATCCCCTCCCTCTTGTTGTCCCAGTATTCATTGTGGAAGGGGCGTTCCGTGCCGTCCTCCTGCGTTACCTGATACTGAAGAGGGGTTAACTTATCTATCAGCTCCTCGGCGGCCGGTTTTTTAAAATCGCACTGAGGCGTGCCGTCCGTACCGGCCCATATATCTTTAAGATACCGGTCACGTCCCGAGCCCATTCGGTACGCCTTGTACCGCACAGGATTCTTCCGGGCGTAGTTCTGGTGATACTTTTCGGCCGTATAGAATGCGGTAAAGGGGAGAATCTCCGTAACGACCGGTTTGTCGTACCGTCCCGATGTGTTCAGCTTCTCCCTTGAGATCTCCGCCAGTCGTTTCTGCTCATCCGTATGGTAGAAGATGGCGGACCGGTACTGGGACCCCCTGTCGGCAAACGATCCCCCTGCATCTGTCGGATCGATATTCTTCCAATATCGGTCGAGTAGCTGCGGATACGTTGTCCTGCCCGGATCATAGGCGATCTGGATCGCCTCGTAATGTCCGGTGCGCCCGGTGGAAACCTCCTCATAGGTCGCGTTTTCTTCAAGTCCCCCCGTGTAGCCCGATACCACGCCAATCACGCCGTCAATTTCTTCAAAGGGATGTTCCCTGCACCAGAAACAACCCCCGGCAAATGTAGCCTTTTCGGTGTACTCGTTTTGATTGTCCATGGCGATATCCCCCCTGAAGCTGTTTGCAATGGCGTACACGACCACCAGACAGACGGCTATCACAAGAAACAGTGTTATCTTTTTCATGATATTCCCCCCGTACTAGCCGGATGCCATCTCACGGCAAGGCGCGCCCGCCGCCATAGAGCGTGTAAAACGGCGGCAGGGCGCTCCGACCGGTCAGACGCGTTTGCCGGGAAGCTTCCACGCTATCAGACCAAGGATGACGGCAACGACTAAGGCAGGGATAACCCCCGGAATGCCGTTTATCAGAGCGGGGCATGACGGATCAGGCGTGAGAGCCAGCGTCACGTTCCCCCCCAGAAGCTTTTTCAGGAGGAAGGTCCCCTCCAGATGCGCGTACGCGATCATATACAGGTACGCACCTACCAGCCCGCCGAGAACGAAAACGGCCGCGTCCTTCCTGCCGTCCCCGAGAGCCGCCACGGCGGTACTGGGACAGTAGCCGGTGAGGGGCCAGGCGATGCCCATCATTATACCTCCGGCCAAAACTCCCCAGTAAGTGGTTTTGACATCCAGATGCGATGGTTCAATAACACCCACGGCAAGCCCTATGAAGAGGAGGGCACTGGCGATCGAAATACCGAAAAGGATAGCCTTCATGAGATGGAGATCGGTCAACCGAAGCATATTGATGATATTGTGTGGATTGGAAGCACCAATACGGTGGAGAACAAAACCGAATGCTGCTCCTAATATAACAGCTAATAGTAATTCCATGTCACACCTCCCCTATTTCCGATCGTATATCATAATGGCGAGCGGGATTCCGGCCAGGAAGATCCCGAGGGCAAACAGATAGCCGCTTATCGAGGTCTGCATCATGCCGCTCATCGCGTTTCCGCTCATGCAGCCCCCGGCCAGCCTGGCGCCAAACAGTACCAAAACGCCACCGATAAATGTTACAAGGTACCGTTTTGTACCCCCCTCGCCGAACCGGGACCGCCACACCTCCGGGGCGATCCGGTCAGGGGCGGTCGGTTGGGGCCCCCCGGTCTTGGCCGACAGCAAGGCGCCCACGATCATGCTCAATACGAAAATTGGGCTGTACCTGATCGGGTTTATTACGTTCTTTGCGTAACTGCCGCCGCTCTTGTTCAGGTAGGCATTTGTGCTGGAATAGCCCGATTTCGCGTCCGGACTCTTGGTAATCAAGTTATCGGAAAGGGCATTCCAGACAATTCCATCGAGTATCACAAACTCTGTGGATACTCCGATCGGCTTGACAAGAAACACCGCAAGCAGGAAGACCACACCCAGCGCAATCCCGCCCGTGAACCAGTTCCACTGCCGTGTCATAACGTCACCTCCTTATGGTAATGTACGATTAACGAAAAGCTGGGAGTACCTGGGGGTAGTTCGGCTCTGGATAACGGACCATTGCTCGGGACAGCCTGATCCTCATGAATCCAGGCATCTCTCCAGCACCCTGTTCAAGATATACCGACGAATACAGGCCAATTTGAAAGTAACTAGCAGGATAGAGAAGATAGGACGTATAATACCGGGCAATTGTGACACAAACCTCAGTGAACGTAAAGGATATATTCAGGGGGTGTTGAGCGGCTTTCAGTCGGGACGGTCGATTTCAAATTGCCACGGGATACGGAATATTATAGGATACATCCTGCAATATTTTATTGCCGTAACCAAACAGGATATATTTTTATCCCGTCGGTATCCGTCGGGATTGTCCTTAATTCTTTTGCCATTTTTGCAAGAACCTTACAACTAAGGGACTATCTTATTGCCGTGACCCTTACGGCGCAGAACGGAAAGGAGAGACAATGCGCGTCATCGATCTGTCCGCCACGATCGCCCCGAGCCCCGACACTGCGCCGGATTTTCTCAGGACCGAGATTGCCTATCACGATCATGCCGACGGAGCGGCGGGGATTGAGACCCTCTTCAATGTCCCCCCCGAGCTTCTGCGTGACGGTGAGGGGTGGGCGACCGAAACGATCACGAGGCTGGGCACGCACGACTCGACACATGTCGATGCACCCTGGCACTACAACAGTCATATCCAGGGGAGCAAGGCGCCGACCATTGATGAACTGCCCCTCGAGTGGTTTTTCGGCGACGGGGTCAAGCTCGACATGACCTCCAGGGAAGAGGGGGATACTGTCACCGAGCAGGATGCCAAGGGTGAGCTGAAGCGGATCGGGTACGCCCTTAAGCCCCTTGACATCGTGCTGATCAACACGGGGCGCGACATCTATTACGGCCAGCCCGATTATATCTTCAAGGGCTGCGGGGTCACACCGGGCGCCACCCGATGGCTATATGGGCAGGGGATCCGGGTCATGGGGATCGATGCCTGGGGGTGGGATGCACCGCTTGATACGCAGGCCCGGCAGGCCCTTGAAAAGGGCGACAAGGGGATCTTTTGGGCGGCGCACCAGGCGGACCTGCCCTATTCACATATCGAACGACTGATTAATCTGGGAGACCTCCCCCCCTTCGGCTTTACGGTCTCCTGCTTCCCCCTCAAAATCAAGGGGGCCAGTGCGGGACCGGCGAGGGTTGTGGCGATCCTTCCGGAATAGAAATGGCGTATAAAGGAGAATAGACATGCCCTTTGAACTGATAAACGACGTAAGCCTTCACTATGAGAAGGCGGGGAGCGGTGAGGCGATTGTCCTCCTGCACGGCTATACGGGGAGCACCAGGGACTGGGCCTACCAGGTGGCCCTCCTGTCGTCGGAATACCGGGTGATCGCTCTCGATCATCGCGGCCATGGGATGTCCAGCGACCCCCACGACGAAGAGGACTACTCGATCCCGATCTCAAGCGGCGATGTATACGGGCTTCTGCGCCTGCTGGGTATCGACCGGTGTTGTCTGATGGGACATTCCATGGGGGGATTCGTCGCGCTCCAGTTCGCCCTCGACCATCCCGACATGGTGAAGGCCCTGGTGCTGGTGGACACATCGAGCGGCACCTTTGACGTCGCGCCCGGATATCCCGAACTGAGGGCGAAGCTCGATGAACTGGCGCGGGAGGAAGGTATTGAAGCGGCCTTCGAATACGATGCCACACACAATCCCATCAGGATTGAGCGTTTCCGGCGGCATCCTGAATGGCGGGAGATCGCCCGGCAAAAGGCGCTCGGCACCTCGGTTGACGGATATATCTACGTCGCGAGATCCTTTGGAAAGTGGCAGCCGGTAACGGACCGGCTCGGGGAGATACAGGTTCCGGTCCTGATCTTTCGGGGAGATGAGGACACCCCCTTTGTGAGCGCCAGCGAAACGCTCAGGGAGTCGATCACCGGGGCCGAGCTCGTCGTCGTTCCCGGAGCGGGGCACTCCCCCCACGAGGAGTCCCCCGGTATCTTCAATGAGAAACTGGCGTCATTTCTCGAGGCGGTTTACAGAAAATAAGGTCTTGATAAAAAATCTCATATGGAAGAAGATGTTGGTACAAAAATAAGGATCATCTCCAAAAGAGTTGGTAGGATCATAAGAATTCTAGGGGTCAAGGGTTCTAGTGAGATGCTAAAGAATTATAAAGAGTTAAAGGTTTTATAAGGGTCCTGTCAGCCTTGTTTAGAAATTTACAGAGCACTCGACCCCCTGAATCCTTGAATCCTCGGATCCTTTCCATCAACTAATCGGGAGAAGAACCAAAAATGATTGTCCATTACTATGAAGGAGAGTCTCATGTTTAAAAAAATCCTCTACCCTACCGATTTTTCAGACGTGTCAAAGAAGGCCCTCGCTTCTATTCTGGCGCTCAAGACGAACGAAGCTCAGGAGGTGGTCGTCATGCATGTGATCGACAGCCGAAACCTCGACGCGATGGCCCAGTATGTGCCTGCCGACCTTCTGAGGACCCAGGAGGCCCTTGAGAAGATCGCCCGGGAGGAGGCACAGGCGATTGCCGATGAGCTCGAAAAGAAGGGGTTCACCGT
Organism: Syntrophales bacterium; assembly: GCA_030655735.1. Taxonomy (GTDB): domain Bacteria; phylum Desulfobacterota; class Syntrophia; order Syntrophales; family UBA2210; genus UBA6078. The sequence goes on from JAUSPK010000084.1 coordinate 12,538, forward strand.
GAAGATCCGCATCGAGGAGGGAATACCCTCCAGAAATATCCTGGAAGCGGAAGAGGACGAGGGTGTCTCCAGCATCGTCATAGGGTCTCACGGTGTGAGCAATATCAAAGAGATTTTTCTGGGATCGGTTTCAGAAAAGGTGATCAGAAAGGCCAAGAGTCCCGTCATCGTCATAAAACGATAACGACCGGCTTGACGGCTTGATAAATCCCTGTTTCCGAAATAATAAGTGATGCCCGGGTGAACCAGCTGGGACGGTTCGAGGGCGAAGCTCTATCTTGAGAGGCATGAAAAAAAGGGGGATACGGTTGAAGATACTGCGCATTGATATGTCACGACTCAAAGCGGACACGGAAACACTGCCCGAAGAATATACCCTGATCGGCGGCAGGGGTTTGATTGCCAAGATCATGAATAAAGAGGTCCCGCCCGATGCCGATCCACTGGGACCGGACAATAAACTGATCATCGCCGCCGGACCGCTGGCGGG
>JAUSPK010000088.1 GCA_030655735.1 Syntrophales bacterium
GTCGTCGGCGCCGGGCATGCCGGCTGTGAGGCGGCGCTTGCCGCCGCCCGGATGGGGTGCCGAACGCTCCTCTTTAGCATCAACCTCGATTCGATTGCCCTGATGCCGTGCAATCCGGCCATCGGGGGGCTTGCCAAGGGACAACTGGTTAAGGAGATTGACGCCCTCGGCGGTGAGATGGGGAAGATAGCCGACAGGACGGCCTGCCACTTCAGGCTCCTCAACAGATCCAAGGGGCCAGCCGTCCAATCATCGCGCGTGCAGTGCGACAAACAGCTCTACCGGATCGCCATGAAGGAGGTCGTGGAGAGGCAAAACAATCTCCATGTAAGACAGGCCCTGGTGGATGAGATCGTTGTCGAGGGGGGAAGGGTCACCGGGGTTATTGACAATACCGGATTCTTCTACGCCGGCCGAGAGGTGGTGGTAACCACCGGGACATTTCTCAACGGCCTCGTTCATATAGGCACCTCCCGCCAGTCCGCGGGGAGAGCGGGGGAGATCGCCTCCATAGGGCTGGCCGACTCCCTCAGGCAGCTGGGCTTCGAGATGGGACGGCTGAAGACAGGGACCCCGCCGAGGCTGCGTGCCTCCTCCATCGATTTTTCGGTCCTTGAACGGCAGGACAGCGACCCGGACCCGCGGCCCTTTTCCTTCACCACCGAGAGGCTGCGGGAGGAGCGCCTCCCCTCCTATTTCTCCAGCACCACGGCCGAGACACACCGGCTGATACGGGATAACATCGACAAATCCCCCCTCTTCTCCGGTGCTATAAAGGGAACCGGGGCACGGTACTGTCCCTCGCTGGAGGACAAGGTGATGCGCTTTGCCGACAAGAAGAGTCACCCCGTCGTTCTGGAATTTGAGGGCCTGAAAACGGAAGAGGTCTACGCCAAAGGTCTGGGGAACAGCCTCCCCCTGGATCTTCAGGAAAAACTGGTCCACTCCGTCCCCGGCCTCGAGCACGCACAGATCATGCGCAGCGCCTATGCCATAGAATATGATTTTGTCCAACCCACACAGCTTAAGCAGACCCTAGAGACGAAACTGGTCGGTGGTTTATACCTCGCCGGTCAAATAAACGGAACATCCGGGTATGAAGAAGCCGCCGCCCAGGGGATGTGGGCAGGGATCAACGCCGCACTGGCGGTCCACAAAGCCCCCCCCTTCATCCTTGACCGCGCCGACGCCTATATGGGGGTGCTTGTCGACGATCTTATCACACGGGGGGTTGATGAACCCTACCGGATGTTCACGTCCAGGGCGGAATACCGGCTGATTCTGAGGGAAGACAACGCGACCATCCGGCTCATGGGGAAGGGCTGCGACCTGGGCCTCATCACCCGTGACCGGTATCATGACCTGGAAGAGCAGGTGCGCGAGATCGAACGTCGTATACAGGACCTTTCCGTCAGAAGGGTTTTCCCCTCAGCCGAGGTGAATGAGGCGCTGTGCGGGATGAAAACTTCTCCAATCAAAAACCCCGTCAGCCTCTCCCATCTGCTGAAGCGGCCGGAGATCGCGTACGATGACCTGAAGGCCCTGGACGGATGGGAAGAGATCCCGGACGGTGAAGTGAAACGGCAGGTGGAGATAGAGATCAAGTATGAGGGATATATCAAGCGGCAGATCGAGTCGGTGCAGCGGTTCAAGGGGCTGGAGGGGAAGAAGATACCTTCGGGATTCGCCTACTCGTCCGTTCCGGGCCTTTCAAATGAACTCATAAAGAAGCTGTCATCGGTACGGCCGGTCTCCATAGGCCAGGCACAGAGGATATCGGGGATGACGCAGGCGGCGCTGACCGCCGTCCTTGTTTTCCTGAAAAAGACCGAAATGGGTGGTAAAACAAAAGCACAGAATATCTGATGGAGGTCGTACAATGAGCGAGGGATACAGGGTTTCGGACAAGATCATTGCACTGATGAAAAAGGGGGTCCGTATCCCCAACCCCTGCTGTGTGGAGATCGGCGAGGATATCAGGGTGGATAGGATATCGGGCAGCGGGGTTGTGCTGCACAGCGGAACGAAGCTCTGCGGCGCCAAGACGCTCATCTGCGCCGACACGGAGCTGGGGTATGAGGCGCCGGTTACGGTGGCCAATTGCCAGCTCGGCCGGGGGGTGAAGCTGAAGGGGGGATTTTTTGAGGGGTCCGTCTTTCTGGACGGGGTCCAGATGGCGTCCGGCGCGCACGTACGGGAGGGATGCATCCTTGAAGAGGGAGTCCGGGCAGGACACACGGTCGGCCTGAAGCATACCATCCTCTTCCCCTTTGTGACCATGGGGAGCCTCATCAATTTCTGTGACTGTCTGATGTCAGGCGGTACTGACGAGAAAAACCACAGCGAGGTGGGGAGCTCCTACATCCATTTCAACTATACACCGAATCAGGACAAGGCGACCGCGTCCCTGATAGGGGATGTGCCGACAGGAGTGATGCTCAATCAGGCCCCCATCTTCCTGGGCGGCCAGGGGGGGCTGGTGGGGCCGGTACGGATCGGGCACGGCACCGTAATAGCGGCGGGCACCATCTACGGAAAAGATTGCCCCGAAGGGGGAAAGCTGTTGACAGGAGGAGCCGGCACGGCCGCTGAAAAGGATTTTCACCGGGGCTTGTACGGCGACATAGGCAGGAAGGTCCGCAACAACATCTACTATATTGCGAATCTGCTCGCCCTGAAACAGTGGTACCTGCACGCCCGGTTCCCCTTTTTCCAGAGATGGGAATTTGGCCGCGAGCTGTGCGACGGGGCGATCGAAAAACTGGACATGGCCATCGTGGAGCGAGTGAAACGGTTCAAGGCGTTTTCCTTGAATATTCAGGAATCGGTCAGGATCGGCAGGAACATTCCGGGCATGGAGAAAACAGACATGGACCTCAGACTGGAAGATGAAGTATCGCTTAACTGGCAGCGGCTTGAGGCATGTTTTACACAGGGGCTGGAGGAGAATCTGGCCCGGCATCAACCGGATGAATTTATCGTTCGCGTAAAGCTCCAGAGAGGGGTCCTCCGGGGGAAACTGGGGAAGGAAGGGGGGTATGTGGAGACCATCCAGTCACTGAATGAGGACACCCGGTCTCTCGGCACGGAATGGCTCCAAGGCGTGGTGGACAGCATCACGCGGGAGGCCTTTGAGATAGTCCCCCTGTGTCAGTGAGAATTCCTCAATCCGGGGGAACGAAGTAAGCACCAGGCTGCATCCGGAACCCGAACTGCGCCGTTTTATACGTGCCGGGTCCCGAAGAGAATGACCGTTCGATAAATCTGACATCCCCCTCTGTATCGACAAGGATAACACTCGAAGAACGTGTGCCATACCCTTCACTCTGTATGAAGACGGAAGAGAGCACCCGTTCCCATTCGAGCCCCACTCCCGTGTCCGGAAGATCCCGGTCGTCGGGCCGGGAGGTGTCGGC
>JAUSPK010000092.1 GCA_030655735.1 Syntrophales bacterium
ATTGGCAGAAAACTGGTAGAGGCGTGCATCTCCGAGGCGATAACGCTCGACCTGCTGAGGATATTCACCCTTACCTATCAGACCGAATTCTTCAAGAGCCTCGGGTTTGCCGTCACCGACAAGTCCGAGCTTCCTGAAAAGGTGTGGTCCGATTGCTTCAAATGTTCTAAGTATCCAGATTTCTGCGATGAAATTGCCATGATTATAGAACTCTGAGACACGGCCGTCACCCATTACATCTCTATCTTCCCATACGACAGACAGAATCTTTTGTCAGGCCATTGCCTTACGGCGCGGTTTCCTGTGATGCCTGCCAACGTTCGTTTATCGATCCCGCAGAAAAAGCGGTATCCCATGGAAAAACAGTAGCAAAATGGGTCTCCGGTTGTGCCGCTATCGGGGGAAAAGTCTGTCTGAAGCGGGAAGGGGCTTGACAGGGATTTTAATGTAATATACTTTACCAAAAAATATGGCGGTTGAAGTTATTACAATAAAAGACAAAGGGGATAGTGTGGACACGTTTTTTGATCCTGAATCTGTAGCAATAATAGGGGCTTCCAATTCCCCCTTTAACCTCGGCGCGACGATCTGTAGGACTCTTCATGAGTTTTCATCGTTCGACGGGCGTGTGTATGCCGTCAATCGGAAGGGGGAGGCCGTGCACGGGTGCGAGGGCTTTGTTTCCGTAACGGATATCCCCGGTGATGTCGATCTCGCGGTTATTATAACCCCGGCCGACGTTGTCCCGTTCTTTGTGAAACAGTGCGGCGAGAAGGGCATCGGGCATATCGTCATAGAGAGTGCTGGGTTTTCCGAGGGGGGAGAGTCGGGCCGGACCATGCAGAAGGAGATAGACGAGACGGCGCGGGAACAGGGGATCAGGATCATGGGTCCCAATTGTCTGGGGGTGCTGAATGCCCGTAACCAGTTCTGCTGTTTTTACGGCATTTTCGAAGATAGCTTCGAGGCATTCATGTCGGAACCGGGGACCGTATCCTACATTATCCAGAGCGGCGGGGTAGTGGCGGTTATACTGGAATCACTGGTGAAGGATGTGGTAAAGGTCAATAAGGCGATCAGCATAGGAAACAAGTCCGATGTTGACGAAGCGGACATGATCGAGTACCTGGATAGAGACGATACCACGGAAGTTATCGGTATGTATCTTGAAAATATCCAGCAAGGCCGGAAATTTCTGGATGCGGCACGAGGTGTCAGGAAACCGATCCTTGCCTTTAAGGTGGGCCGGACGGACGAGGGCGCGCTGGCGGCGCAGTCGCACACGGCGGGTATGGCAAACAATGATGCCATCTTCGAGGGTGTCTGCAGACAGGCGGGTATCATCCGGGTCAATTCCATCTCCGAGCTGCATTCCCTGCCGAAGATATTTACGAGCATGCCCCCCCTTCGGGGGCCGAGGATAGCCGTTTTTACCAATTCCGGCGCATTCGGGGGGATTACGGCGGATCTGCTGGTCGACGCCGGCCTGGAGATGGCGCGATTGTCCCCCGAGACCCAGGAGAAGTTGAGCAGGACGGGTCAGATCTTTAATGTCTCGAATCCCATAGACCTGGGACCCGCCCTCTCCATGCAGACCTTTATGGATATATTCGATATCCTCCTCTCCTCGGACGAGGTTGACGGCCTGCTTCCGATCCCCAGTCTGTGGCATCCCATGATCATCGATGCAATAGGGGAACTGGTCAAGAAGTGCCACCACTACCGGAAACCAGCGGCAATCTATACCCCCAATGCCGTGTACAGAACGGTATCCTACCGTAATGAATACCAGGTTCCCCTGTTTGAGTCGCCCGAAGAGGCGGTGAGGGCCCTGCAGGTATCTTACCAGCACTATCTTTATTCGCTCCGGAAGGATGCCGAATCGTACCCTGTATGTAACGGCGAATCGGCCTGGAACGGTAAGCTCCACCAAGGGGTTGCCTGAGAGGGGGTGCCCACCCAATGAAACTGCTCCGCCTTTTTTGCCTGATAGCAGGCGTAGTATTAATCGCCCAGCCGCTTTGTGCGGCCGGGAAGTCGATAACCGTGGTTCACTCGAATGATCTGCACTCCCACTTCCTCGGTTTCTCGCCCAATATCGATTATACCCCTTTAGAGACAGGCGATGACGCAACCGTCGGCGGGTGGGCCAGGATAGCCAGTGTTATCAAAGAGGTCAAGCGCAGTCGAACGAGCCCGGTCCTGGTCCTGGATGCCGGTGATTTTCTTATGGGTTCGCTCTTTCACATGCTGAGCCGAGAGGAGGCCTTTGAACTCCGACTGATGGGAGCGATGGGGTATGATGTTATCACCCTCGGCAATCACGAGTTCGATCTCAAACCCGCCGGTCTGGCCCGTATTCTCATGGCGGCTGAGCGATCGGGTCAAATTCCGGCGATAGTCTCTTCCAATGCGGTCTTTAACCCCGAAAGCGCGGCCGACGACGATCTGGAACAGGTCTTTGCACGGGGAGTTGTGAGTCCATACCGGATAATCGAAAAGGACGGCATCCGAATCGGTCTGTTCGGCCTCATGGGGAGGGATGCCGCCGAGGTGGCCCCTTTCGCTTCGCCTGTAACCTTTGAGGACCCGGCTGTTGCGGCACGGAGGATGGTTGAAAGGCTCCGCGGGGAGGAAAAGGCCGACATCGTGATCTGCCTGTCGCACAGCGGCCTTGCCGACGATCCCGATCGATCCGAGGACGAGATCCTGGCAAAAGAGGTCCCGGGGATCGATATCATCATCAGCGGCCACACCCATACGAAGACCGATGCCCGTATGGTGAATGATACCATCATTGTCCAGGCCTGGTCCTATGGGAGACAGGTAGGCGTGATGGACATAACCTGGGACGGGGGGAGGGTATCCCTGAAGGGCTATCGCCTTGTCGATATCAACGATTCCATCAGAGGCGATGCCCGGATCGCCGGTATGATTGATGCCTTTGAATCCCGTGTCAGTGAAGCGTTCCTGGCGGCGAAGGGGCTCGGGTTTCGTCAGATTATCGCACACACCCCCTTCACCCTTGAGATCAGGGAGGATGAATGCAACCTGGGAAACCTGATTGCCGATTCGATCCCCTGGTACATCAACAGGCATGATTCTGATACGGGTGACCCGGCTACCCGTGTGGAGGTGGGGGTGGTCAGTAACGGGGTTATCCGCGATGCCATTGAACGAGGGAGAACAGGGGATATCGCCGTCTGCGATGCCTTCCGCGCCATCCCGCTGGGGATCGGATTCGATGATCGCTCGTCCATGGGGTATCCCCTGATATCTTTTTATATCACCCCTGCCGAGATAAAAAAGGCCCTGGAGATACTGACCAGTATCTATCCGCTGAAGGGCCCCGACTACTACCTTCAAGTCTCCGGGGTCAAATTCTCGTACAATCCCCACCGGATGATCTTTGATCGGGTAACGGCGATATGGCTCGGTGACGATCAGAGAGGATTCACACCCCTGGATTACTCGGCCTCAAACAAGAGACTTGTCCGGGTTGCCGCCGACATCTATAATGCCACCTTTCTGAAGGTCGTGGGGAATTTCACCTGGCATGTCCTGGATATTGTTCCGAAGGACCGCGACGGAAACCCCATTGACGATCTGAGGAGCGCCCGTGTCGACGCGGACAAACAGGCCCCGGGAATTCAGGAACTCAAGGAATATAGGGGGGTCCTGGAGTATATCCGGTCGTTCCCCGATACCACGGGGGACGGGATGCCGGATATCCCGGAAAGATATCGGGGCAAACTGGGACGTCAGCTCGCCCTTGCCAGCTGGAATCCCTTCAAACTGCTGAAGGGGGGAACATATGTTACCTGGATCACCTTCGCCGCCCTTCTCGCCATTCTCCTGATCGTCATCCTGATAGCCGGTCTTGTCCGGCGAGTAATCAGGAGGCCGCAACGGAACCGCTTCACCGGTTGACATAATATGCCTTGACAACGAAGCATGTGCCATTGTAATCGGGACCATCCTAAGGATGATTCCTCCGTTCAAAACAGTAGGAATCCGGATTAGATGCATGCGTAGCACACGAAGGGTTTCTGTGCTTTGCGGCCGTTGATACCTGAGAAAGTAAACTATTCAAGGAGATATATTTAATGACAAAAGCGGTAGCACCTGGAGACACGATAAGCGTAGACTACACCGGAAAATTTGAGAGCGGCGATCTGTTTGATTCCTCCGAGGGACGCGAGCCCCTCAAATTTACCGTGGGGGCAGGACAGCTCGTAAAGGGCTTTGACGATGCCGTAGTGGGCATGGCGCCCGGGGAGAAGAAAACGGTGACCGTCTCGCCGAAAGAGGGCTACGGCGAGCGCCGGGAGGATCATGTGGTCGATTTTCCCAAGGCGAATGTTCCCCAGGATATGAAGCTTGAGGTCGGCATGATCGTCCAGATGTCAGATCAGTCGGGGCGTCCTATACCCGTGATCGTTACCGAGATACTCGATGACGTGGTCAAGATGGATGTCAATCACCCCCTGGCCGGCAAGACCCTGGTCTTCGATATCGAGATTGTTGAAACAGGACTCGAACCGGATTGCCAGACCTGCTCAGGCGACTGCGGTGGGTGTGGGGGCTGAGCGGACAGCGAACGGTAAACCCCGCACATTGTTTCCCTGATGCCGTTGATGTTTTTCCGTCTATCTGATACACCTGAACCTCTAAACCATGGACCATCTGGTGGGCTGAGAATATGAGGAAAACACTGTGTTGCCTGTTTATATTTTTTCTGGCCGGATGCGCGCTGATAGCACCGGAGAGAGGGGAGATTACCCCCCTAGTCCCGGTGTCCCGCTGGGCGCTGCCCCCCCTGTTCGATGACCTTGACCGGGCATCCCTGGAGCTTGCGATCAGCAGGAGCCTGGAGTATTACGACCGGCTCCCCGAGACGCGGGAATTCCGGTTCGGGGACCGCATGTGCACGGCGGGAGAACTGAAGGAGTCGCTTCGCGATTTTCTGGAGATTGTCAGGACGTCAGATTCAAACAAACAAATGGCTGAGAGGATACGGGGGACCTTCGACCTGTATCGGAGTATCGGAAGGGACGGAGGGAAGGTCCTCTTCACCGGTTATTATGAACCGATTCTTGCCGGGTCGTTTGAGCGGACGGAGGAGTATCGCTATCCCATCTACCGGACACCTGACGATCACGTTGTGGTAAACCTTGGAGGGTTCAAAGAAAAATACAAGGGGGAGCGGGTCATCGGCCGGGTTGAAGAGGGCCAGGTTGTCCCCTACTATACGCGTGAGGATATCGATATAAAGGGGTGCCTTGAGGGAAGAGGGCTTGAGCTCCTCTGGCTCTCCGATCCCGTCGACATTTTTTTCCTCCAGATTCAGGGGTCCGGAGTTGTGAGCCTCCCCGGAGGCGGTCTCGTCCAGGTAAGCTATGAACAGACCAACGGCCACCCTTACAGCAGCGTGGGCAGGTTGCTGGTAGATCAGGGAAAGATGTCCATGGAAGAGGTATCGCTCAAGGGCATCAAGAGATACCTGCGCCAGAACCCTGACGAGATGTTTGATATACTGAGCTGTAATGAGAGCTATGTCTTTTTCCGTATCGTTGAGAAAGGCCCCAAGGGGAGTCTCGACGTAACAGTGACTCCAGGCAGGTCCATTGCCACGGATTCGAACCTGTTCCCCAAGGGAGCGCTTGCCTTTATCAGGGTGAAAAAACCCGTTATAGATGAGGAGGGTGCCATTGTATCGTGGGAGCCCTTTTCCAGATTTGTCCTGAATCAGGATACGGGGGGTGCGATCAAGGGCCCGGGGAGGGTGGATCTGTTCTGCGGGAGGGGAAGGGACGCGGAGATCATGGCCGGACACCTGAAAGAAGAGGGAGACCTGTACTTTCTTGTGAAGAAGCGGTAACCCTTTTAGAGGCCTGTCGCTCCTGTATTGACCAATTCTATACGAACGCGAAGGCAAGCGAGGCGGTCGTTCCGAGATTGACCGCTATGTTGAGCCCGCACAGCACCTCCAGCGCGCTGCTGTTTTTATCCTTTCTCATAAGGAGGCCGCCGGTAACCAGCGCCGAGAGCACAATCACGGGGATATACAGATACAAGGCCCTGGCGGAGACACCGGCGTATATGGCGCAAAATAGCGCCATCCATGCGAGGACCGATACCAGGGCATAGAGCACAATACCCCTCTCAATCCCAAGGCGGACAAGGATGTTCCTTTTCCCCGTTGCCTGATCCGCCGGGTAGTCGTGAAATTCGTTGAGGAGTATCACGTTGAATATGGTGAGCCCGACGGGGAGACCCATCCAGTGAACAAGTGGGTGCAGGTGCCCGGTCTGGATATAAAAGGCCGTTGCTATAGGGAGCCAGCCGTAACAAAACCCTATGAGGATTTCCCCGATCCCTCGGGTTACCAGGCGCACCGGTCTGGTCGAGTAGAAGAATCCCGAAGTGATGCCGAGGATCCCCAGGGGTATCGTGTATGGCCCCGTATTGAGGACGAACTGGAGGATTATACCTATAATAACGACATTTATAAGCGCAATGATACTCGCGCAACGAGCCTCCTCTCCCGAGATGGTGCCCTCCTGTATGACCCCCGTACCCCCCGCAAATCTGCTTTTGAAGATACTCTTGGATATGACATCTTCCCGGTAATCGGAGTATTCGCCGGTGTAATAGGTGGAGAGCATAACGGAGATAACCGCCACTCCCCCCAAGATACATACGGCTGTATGAAAGACCCCCTCCAGTCTCCATGCCAGGATTGTTCCGAGGATAAAAGGCAGCACCCCCACCAGATGAAACGCCGGCCTTGAAAGCTTGAGCCATCCAACCGTCTTCTGTATAAGAGTCGAATTTTCCATGGGTATTTAGTGATTTAGCATAAGAAATTTTTTTTGTCAAATAAGACAACGATGTCAAGGGGCACAACGGATGCCTCCGTGGAGACCTCGGATCTAATCCGTGTGTATACGTCTGCGAGGGATTTTTCTCGCGGCGGTATCTTTTTATATCGGGTGTAACAATTTCCTGTAGTTTTTGCTTGATTGTTGATTTTCTTTATGCTAGTGGATTCCCTAATACCTCTATTGCTGTCCTGATATGGGTTTGCGCTACTACTATTCAGAGTTTTTCTTGGGGGAGAATTTACCGGTGTTATCAGTTTGAGAGGTTGGTGCTTGAAGGCATGCCCGGGAGGCTACGTCACAGGCACCGGGTTTATAAACGTTATAATAAAATAAATGAGGAGGAGGGGAAAATGACGAAAGCCGAATTGGTAGCAGCAATCGCGGGGGATGCTGGGATAACGAAGGCTCAAGGAGCCAGAGCTCTGGATTCGTATATTGCCAATGTAACCAAAGCACTCAAGAAGAGCGGAAAACTTGGCCTCGTAGGTTTCGGGACGTTTTCGGTAGTGAAGAGGAAGGCACGGACGGGTCGTAACCCTCAGACGGGAGCAAAGATCGAGATTAAGGCGAAGAATGTTGTTAAGTTCAAGGCGGGCAAGACACTTGCTGGAAAGATCTGATCATTGAAGATCACGTCGGCCCCTGGTTTTAGAGCCAGGGGCCATTTTTTTGCCCGCTCGTTCCTTTTGTCTCCAGTCTTCGGCCTTCTCAGGAATATGTAGAAGGTGCTTATGGATATCGGTGATTTATTGCGGCGGCTTCCGGTCCTGCCTGTGTTGAGAGATGCGGGCATCTGCGCGGAAGAGATGGGCTTTGGCGCATATGCCGTGGGCGGACTCGTACGTGACCTTTTTCTGCAGCGTAAAACCCTTGATGTCGATGTGGTTATAGAGGGAGATGGCATCGCTTTCGCATCGAGATTTTCGGCCGATCACGGCGCGCACCTTACCATATACAAAAGGTTCAAGACGGCAAACCTCGTGTTTCCGGACGGTTTCAAGGTTGATGTGGCGACGGCACGGACAGAAGTTTATGACCGGCCTGCCGCGCTTCCCCTGGTGAGCCCCGGTTCCATACAGGACGATCTGTTCCGAAGGGACTTTTCGGTTAACACACTTGCGGCCTGTCTGAACCCCGGGTGTTTTGGGGATCTGCTTGATCCCTTTCGGGCGATGGACGATATAGAGGACAAATTGATACGGGTCCTGCATGGGAAGAGTTTCATCGATGACCCCACGCGGATATTTCGGGCCGCCCGATTTGAGAAGCGCTTTGATTTCAGGATAGAAGACAGTACGGGGGCCCTTATCAGGGACGCCGTTTCTGATGGTCTTATTGAAAGGCTGTCGGGCTACCGGATCGCTTCGGAACTGAGACTTATATTGGAAGAGGAAGATCCTCTCCCCATCGTAGGGCGTCTCGAAGAGTTCGGTGTCCTTTCCCCTGTGAGCAGAAGAGGGAAAAAGCACAAGGAGATAAAGAGACTGCTAGGCAGGTTAGATGAAGTAAAATTGGCTGTTTGACATGGGCCAGTCTTTTTTGTTATACGATCGCTCTTAAATAGCAACCGTTCGCGGTTTATCCCGGCTCGTCGGGATTCACGGCCGAAAAAACAGGAAGTTGAAATCAATGTCCAAAATGCTTCAATCGTTAGGCCTCGCTTATCGAGCAAAGCCGATTGTTGCGTAATGTATTGAAAAAACTGTGAACTGTAAACCGAAAACGGTGAACGATTACCTTAAATGTATTTTCTGAGGAGATGTTGTGGAAAAAAAACGAATCTTGAGCGGTATGCGCCCAACCGGTAGATTACATCTGGGCAATCTTCACGGGGCACTTGCGAACTGGGTCGATATTCAGAATACGAACACCTATGATTGCTTTTACTTTGTCGCCGACTGGCACGCCCTGACGAGCGACTATAAAGACACCGACCTCATCAAGGCGTACTCTCTGGATATGGTTGTCGACTGGTTGAGCGTGGGTCTGGATCCGGCCAGGAGCACCCTGTTCGTCCAGTCGGAGGTACCGGAACACGCCGAGCTCTTTCTTATCCTCTCCATGATAACCCCGCTCTCCTGGCTGGAGCGGAATCCGACGTACAAGGAGATGCAGGAGGAACTCTCCAACAAGGATATCGGGACCTTCGGCTTTCTCGGGTATCCCGTTCTCCAGGCCGCGGATATCATCATGTACAAGGCCTATGGGGTGCCCGTCGGTGTGGATCAGCTTCCCCATGTCGAACTCACGCGGGAGATCGCCAGGAGGTTCAATTTTCTCTACAAGGAGATATTCCCCATCCCCGAACCCCTGTTGGCACAGGTGCCCAAACTCCTCGGACTTGACGGACGGAAGATGAGCAAATCATACGAAAATACCATCTACCTGCGAGACCGGGGGGATGAATTAAGGCAGAAGATCGCCTCCATGTTTACCGATCCCCAGCGGATGAAAAGGAAGAACCCGGGAAGGCCTGACGTGTGCAACGCCTTCCCGTTTCACACGATATACTCCCCCTCTTCAGAGGTCGACGAGATAGCGGATGCCTGCAGGACGGCGGGTATCGGCTGTGTGGAGTGCAAGAAACGCCTCGCGCAGCGGATAGTGGAAGGCATGGCGCCCATACACGAACGGCAGGATCATTATCTTAACCATCTGGGTGATGTGAAGGAGATCATGGCCGATGGCGTTCGGAGGGCCTCGAAGATAGCGCGTCTGACCATGGAACAGGTACGGGAAGCCGTAAAGATATGACGGACAGGGCGTATGAGATCAAGCTGGATATATTCGAAGGTCCTCTGGACCTCTTGCTCTACCTGATCAGGAAGAACGAAGTCGATATATACGACATCCCCATTGCCCTCATAACCAAACAATATATGGAATATATCAACGTGATGAAGGCCCTCAACCTTGATCTCGCCGGGGAGTATCTGGTGCTTGCCGCCACGTTGACACATATCAAATCGAGGATGCTTCTTCCCCCCACCGAGGACGAGGAAGAGGAGGAAGAGGCAGATCCCCGTGAGGAACTGGTTCGCCAGCTCCTGGAGTACAAGACCTTCAAGGAGGCGGCGCTTGGTCTCGACAGGATGGACATTCTCGGGCGGGATGTATTCAGCAGAGATCATACCTTCGAGGAGATTGAGGGGAACGGACAGCCCCTCAGGGAGATCGGGATCTTTGAGCTTGTCGAGGCCTTCCGTAGGGTAAGTTTTCAAACCGGCCAGCATGATATCATGGAGATAGACGTCGAAAAGATATCACTTTCCGACCGAATCAATGATATAGTGGACGAGCTGGAAAAGAGGGGAGAGCTTACCTTTACCGATCTGTTGGGGGAGACGGACAGTCGCAGGAGGCTCATATATACCTTTCTGGCCATTCTGGAGCTGATGAAACTGAGAATAATAAAAGCATATCAGGCGGTTCCGTATGGGGCCATCAGGATACGCCTTGCGGGGGAGTAGATGGATAAGCTGAAGGCCATAATCGAGGCCCTTGTCTTTGTCTCTGATACGCCGGTGACGGTGGCCGTACTGGAGGGAATCCTGGAGGATGTGTCAAAAAAGGAGATCTCCTCTGCACTTGATGATCTCATGCGAGAGTACGAAGAGCGGGGTGGTGGCATATTCTTGAAGGAGGTCGCCGGAGGTTACCAGTTCAGGACCGGCGAGACCCTGACATCGTGGGTGCTGAAGCTGAAGGGACAGAAGCCGATGGACCTGAGCCCGGCCGCCATGGAGACGCTTGCGGTAATCGCCTATCGACAGCCCGTTATGAAGTCCGAGATAGAGCGGGTGAGGGGTGTGGATGTAAGCGGTATCATGAGGGGGCTGCTGGAGAAGAATCTGGTACGGATAATGGGGAGAAAGAATGTCCCGGGCAGGCCCATTATCTATGGAACGACCAGGAAATTTCTTGAGACATTTGGTCTCAAGGCCCTTTCGGATCTCCCCACACTGAGAGAGTTCAAAGAGCTGGAAGGGTGATTGGTATGGAAGAACGCCTTCAGAAGATAATTGCAAGATGCGGCGTGGCATCCCGGCGCGGCGCGGAGCAGTTGATGCGGGACGGTCGGGTCAGCGTGAATGGCAGGACAGTAACACAGCCGGGGGTAAAGGCCGATGACACGCGCGATGAGATACGCGTTGACGGGGGGCTTATATCAAAGGCCGCGGTAAGCCCTGTATATCTGATGCTGAACAAGCCTCAGGGATATGTTGTTACCCTGAAGGACCCGCACGACAGGCCGATTGTTACCGATCTGCTCCGGGGCGTGCCGGAGAGGGTTTTCCCTGTCGGACGGCTCGATTACGATTCGGAAGGGCTGCTTCTGATGACCAATGACGGCGACTTTTCATACCGTCTGCAGCATCCGGCATTCAAGGTCCCGAAGACCTATATGGTGAAGGTTCAGGGTAACCTTACGCGGGGTGATATGGAAACTATCCGGAAGGGTGTCACGCTGGAGGACGGCAGCTTTAAGCCTGTATGGGTGGCCCTGGAAAAGAGCAACCGAAAGAGCTGTTGGGTAGAGATGATCATACTTGAGGGGAGAAACAGGATAATACGAAGATTTTTCGATTCGATACACCGCCCCGTGGCGAGACTGATACGGACGGCTATCGCTGATGTCGGTCTCGGTGACCTTCAGGGCGGAGAATACCGATATCTACAGAAAAAAGAGGTGGAAGCCCTGATCAACTCTTCGGGCATCCGTGACAAAAATGGACCGATCTGAAAAATAATGAAAATTATCTTGACTTTAATACCAAAATAAATAATATCTGGAGTCAATCCTCTGCTAGGGTGTGCGAGGGGTTTTAAGTCTATTTTGAAAAGGTGATAGGGGGTCTTATGAATAAATCGGAATTGATAGATGCCTTGAGCAAGAAAGAGGACTTAACGGAGAAACAGGCCGCGGATATAGTAGGCCTGATCTTTAAGGGCTTCAGCAATCAGCTTAAGAGTGGGGGCAGGATAGAGATCAGGGGGTTTGGGAGTTTTGTCGTACGGGACTACGATTCATATACGGGGAGAAACCCCAAAACAGGGGGAACCATACATGTGGACCCCAAAAAGCTTCCCTTTTTCAAGGTAGGGAAAGAGCTTAAAGAAAGAGTTAATACAGGCAGATAGATAGCTCGATATCTTGTATCTTTCACAAACAGGTCTGGGAGACCAGATCATAGATATGTGTTTCAATCAAGAGGGGGGTGTAACTCCCCTCTTTTTGATTTTGAAGACCGAAGATATTTTGTTTTCAGAAGGTGTCGTGCCCATATCTCTCCAGTTTTCCCCCTTTCAGCACTAATCCTTGCCCATGCAGGAGCCCTGTATGCCCACAGGAACATTTTATATTCATACCTTTGGCTGTCAGATGAATGTCCATGATTCTGATCAGATGGCACAGCTTCTTTCAGAGTCGGGATATGTAAAGACCGGCGAGGCCGAGGGGGCGGACATTATTATCATAAACACCTGCAGCGTGAGAGAGAAGGCGGCCCAGAAGGTATACAGTCAGCTGGGGAGGTTTAAAGAGTTAAAGCAAAAAAATCCAGGCCTTATCATTGGAGTGGCCGGGTGCCTTGCCCAGGAACAGGGCACCAGATTTTTCAGAAAGGCCCCCTATCTCGATCTTGTCATCGGCACGCATAATATCCATCGACTTGTGAAAATAATAGAGGAGATTAAAGACAGAAGATCTCAGATCGCGGACACCTCTTTTCACCCGTTGGTACGGTCCCTGGGCATTCGAGCCCTTCCTTCTCCCGGATCCGTGAGCGCCTTTGTCACGATCATGCAGGGATGTAACAATTTCTGTTCTTACTGTATCGTGCCGTACGTGAGGGGGAGAGAAGAAAGCAGGCAGAGCGTGGACATCATTGATGAAATCAGGTTTATTGCCGAAAACGGCATCAGAGAGGTGACACTCCTGGGTCAAAA
Source organism: Syntrophales bacterium (assembly GCA_030655735.1). Lineage (GTDB taxonomy): Bacteria > Desulfobacterota > Syntrophia > Syntrophales > UBA2210 > UBA6078. The sequence goes on from JAUSPK010000092.1 coordinate 12,837, forward strand.
TGTCAATTCATACGGCGCGACACTCACCGGAGATATCGATTTCCCAGCGCTTTTGGGGTTGATTAACGAAATAGACAAAGTAGACCGTATCCGTTTCACCACGTCTCACCCGAAAGACCTTTTGGGAGATCTTGCCGCCTGTTTTGCCGATCTTGATAAGGTGTGTGAACACATTCATCTGCCTGTGCAGTCCGGCTCCGATTATGTGTTGAAGAAAATGAAAAGGGGGTATACTGTCGGAGAGTATCTGAAAAAGGTCGATATGTTGAGAGAGGTGTCTCCGGATATAAGCATAACCTCGGATATGATTGTCGGATTTCCGGGTGAAAAGGAGAGCGACTTCCAGAAAACTTTAGACCTTATGGAAAAAGTGAGGTTTGACAATACCTTTTCTTTTAGATATTGTGACCGGCACGGCACCGCTTCGGAAGGGTACGAGGGTAAGGTCGAAGAGACGGTCAAGCAGGAGAGGTTGTCCAGGCTTCAGTCACTCCAGGAGAGGCACAGCCTGGAGAGGAACAGGTATCTGGAGGGAAGGGTGGAAGAGGTCCTTGTGGAGGGTGCCAGCAAAGGCAATAGCGCCGATATCATGGGCAGGACGAGGGGCAATAAGATTGTCAACTTTGCAGGTGGCACGGATCTGATCGGAAAGACCGTACGGGTCAAGATTGTACGGGCGCACATGCATTCCCTGAGAGGAGAGCTGCTGTAAGGGAGGAAAAGATGCTGGTAGAAGTAAAGGTGTTCGGACTGGCCATGGATCCTGTGACCAGTACTCCCATAGTGATACTCAAAGATCTGGAAGAAAAGAGGGCAATCCCCATATGGATAGGCCTGTTCGAGGCAAGTGCCATAGCTACACAGATGGAAGGGGTCAATCTTGCGAGACCGATGACGCATGATCTCATGAACGAGATATTAAGTATCCTCGGTGTGAAGGTTTTAAAGATCGTTATCAATGACCTCAAAAACAATACCTTCTTTGCTTCCATACATATCCTGAAGGGCGAGGTTCCCATTACGATCGATTCCCGTCCGAGCGATGCGATTGCCCTTGCGCTGAGGGCCGAGGCACCCATTTTCATAGATGAAAAGATCATTGAAAGATCAACGAGTATCGATTTTGGCAAACAAACGAAGGATCTGAATAAATATACAAAGGAGCAGCTCAAGGAATTCCTGGAAAACCTCTCTTCCGAGGATTTTGGAAAGTATAAGATGTGAAAGGGCTGTTGCAGTGGGATCATAGGACTGAGAATAGCCCCTTGAGTGGCGTGGACCGGGTTTCAGCCTGCAGGCCGGTTGTTTTTCGGGGTCTGAGGGGTTGCTATGAAAGAGGAAACGAGACGGCTGTACCTCAAGGCCGGTGATCAGGTATTCCATTCCAGATTTCCCGAGTGGGGGGCCGGTGTTGTCATGGAGGAGAGAAATTCCGGGGTGCCGGGCGGAATGTCCTATGTGAGGGTAGCCTTCAGTGACGGACGTACACGGGTCTTTGATAACAACTTTGCAAATTCCTGTTGCTGTTACTATGCCGGTATAAGAAGATATTCCTGAAAGCGGGCCTGATGTGACAACGAAGGGTATTCGGATAGAGGATGCCATCAGAGATTTCGGTATCCATATGGAGGTTGAAAGAAACCTGTCGTATCATACGAGGAGGAGTTATCTGTCCGATCTGGGACAGTTCAGGGAATTTCTTCTTGAAAACGGGGTGGACAGGTCCTGTGACGTTGATCAGGTGGTGATACGGACGTTTCTTGCCTCTCTCTACCGGGGAAAGACGAAAAAGGTTACGATCTCACGAAAGGTGGCAAGCCTCAGGGCGTTCTTTAAATTTCTTCTTCGGGAGGGAGCTGTCAGGTATAACCCCGCGCAGATGGTCCAGGCGCCGAAGACGGACAAATACCTTCCCTCCTTTTTGAGCATAGACGAGGTGTTTTCTCTTCTAAAGGTGAAGTTCGAACCGGGTCTGTCCGGACTGAGAGACCGGGCCATAATCGAATTTCTGTATTCGGCAGGGGTGCGCGTGAGTGAACTGACCGGCCTGAATGTGACCGATGTCGATTTTTCGGGTGGGCTGGCAAAGGTCAGGGGAAAGGGCAGGAAGGAACGGATAGTCCCCGTCGGCGGCCCCGCACTGTCGGCCCTGAGGGTGTATATCGACGGAAGGACCGAGACAGGGAAAAATAAGACAGGAACGTATGAAGAATCGCCCCTCTTCCTCAACAGGGCGGGTTCACGATTGACCCCGAGGAGTGTGAGGCGGATTATAGACAAGTACATAACCCTTAGTGGTGTCGGCAAGAAGATAAGTCCTCACGCCCTCAGGCATACCTTTGCGACCCACCTCATGGACGCGGGGGCCGATCTGAGGGTGATACAGGAACTGCTGGGGCATGAAAGCCTTTCTACCACCCAGAAATATACGTCCGTCAGCGTGACACGCCTGATGGAGGTGTATGACAAAAGCCATCCACGGGCTCGAGGAGAATAGATGTCATGAGTAAGATGCGGGGAACGACCATAGTAGCGGTGAGGCACAAGGGGAAGGTAGCCGTCGCGGGTGACGGCCAGGTGACCCTTGATACGATAGCCCTGAAGCATGGCGCGAGGAAGGTTCGAAGACTGTATCACGACAAGGTAATCGTGGGGTTTGCGGGCGCCACGGCAGACGCCTTCACCCTCTTTGACCGGTTCGATCAGAAGCTCGAACAGTATGGCGGCAACCTTTTGAGGGCGGCGGTTGAACTGACCAAGGACTGGAGAACGGACCGGGTCTTGAGACATCTCGAGGCCCTGATGATAGCGGTCAGTGACGTGGACTTTCTGATCATATCGGGGAACGGAGATGTGATAGAATCGGACGATGAGGTCCTGGCAATCGGTTCCGGCGGCCCGTATGCCCAAGCAGCGGCAAGGGCCCTCATACGGCATTCGAAACTCAGTGCGAGAAAGATTGTCGAAGAGGCGATGCGCATCGCCGCCGATATCTGTATCTTCACGAACAACAATGTCCGGATTGAAGAACTGGATGTCGCCGAGGAGGCCACGGACCAGAAGGAAGAAAATAAGAAGCCAAAAAAGAGCAAGGAAAAAAAGGATTAGGTAGGATCATATGTCATCGACTAATTTAACACCACGAGAGACGGTTTCTCAGTTGGATAAGTATATTATCGGCCAGCATGACGCCAAGAGGGCGGTTGCCGTGGCACTTCGAAACAGGTGGAGACGCCAGAATGTCCCGGAAGAGCTGAGGGAAGAGATAGCGCCCAAAAATATCATCATGATAGGTCCCACCGGAGTAGGAAAAACGGAGATTGCGCGCAGGCTTGCCAAGCTTGATAATTCCCCCTTTCTGAAGATAGAGGCCTCAAAATTTACCGAGGTGGGGTATGTCGGCAGGGATGTCGAATCGATGATCAGGGACCTGGTCGAGCTGGCCATAAACATGGTCAAGTCGGAGGAGCAGGAGAATGTAAAGGCCAGGGCAATGGAGATTGCCGAGGATAGAATCCTCGATATTCTCCTTCCCCTCAAACGCAGAGAAACGGATCCGTCTGAGCCGTCGGAGGACAATCTCCTTGCCATGCCCGACGCCGATGCGGCGGTTCAGGGGGACGACAATCGGAATGAAACACGCGAGAAGCTGCGTCGCCTCTTCCGCGCCGGGAAACTGGACGAGAGGATTGTAGAGATTGAGGTGACGGACAGCCCCTCCGGTCCCATGATAGAGATATTTTCCACCTCCGGTGTCGAGGATATGGGGATGAATATCAAGGAGATGTTCGGGAATCTCTTTCCGCAGAAGAAGAAAAAAAGGAAGATCAGGGTTGCTGATGCGGTCAATATGCTGGCGGAGGAAGAGGCACAGAGACTGGTCGATATGGAGAAGGTTACCCGGACAGCGTTGGAAAAGGTCGAACAATCGGGGATCATATTTCTTGACGAGATTGACAAGATCGTAGGGGGGGACCCCTCTCATGGCCCTGACGTATCCAGGGAGGGTGTCCAGAGAGATCTCCTCCCGATAGTAGAGGGATCCACGGTGAATACCAAATACGGCATGGTCAAGACGGATCACATACTCTTTATAGCTGCCGGAGCGTTCAGTATCTCCAAACCGTCCGATCTTATCCCCGAACTGCAGGGAAGGTTCCCCATACGGGTGGAACTCGACCCGCTCGATAAGGGAGATTTTATACGGATCCTGACGGAACCCCACAATGCCCTGCTGAAGCAGTACACGGAGATGATGGCCACGGAGGATGTACGGCTTATCTTTCAGGATGATGCCGTAGCTCAGATTGCGGAGGTCGCGGCTCTTGTGAATGAAAGGATGGAGAATATAGGGGCCAGGAGGCTCTATACGGTCATGGAACTGCTCCTGGAGGAGATATCTTTCAACGCCCCCGACATCGCAAGTGCGGATCAAGAGGTGAACATCGATGCCGAGTATGTGATGGATAAACTGGAAGGCATCATAGAGGACGAGGATCTCAGCAGGTATGTCCTGTAGAGAAGACTCAAGGCCCGGTGGGTTACGGCCTTTTTGATCTAAATCCAATCAGTTACGCAGGAGATTGTAAGGTATGCATTCGAACAATCTGAAGGAACCCATGGAAAAGGCGGATATCCTCCTTGAGGTTCTCCCTTACATACGGAGGTTTTACGGGAAAACCATCGTTATCAAGTATGGCGGCCATGCCATGGTGGACGAGAACCTGAAAGAGATGTTTGCCATGAACATCGTCATGATGAAATATATCGGGATCAACCCGGTGATCGTACATGGCGGCGGGCCTCAGATCAGTACCCTTCTTAAGAAACTGGGGAAGGACTCTAAATTCGTAAAGGGAATGAGGGTGACGGATGAAGAGACCATGGATATAGTGGAGATGGTCCTCACCGGCAAGGTCAACAAACAGATCGTGGGGCTGATCAACAGGCACGGCGGGAGGGCTGTCGGGCTGAGCGGTAAAGACGGGAACATCATAGAGGCGGAAAAATACCTCCTGAGCGACGAAAAGGCCAAGGACACCCCGCCGGAGATAATAGACATAGGGATGGTGGGCAAGGTCAGAAAGGTCAATTCCGGGCTCATTACATCGCTGATAAAGGATGGGTTTATTCCGGTTATAGCCCCCACCGGTGCCGGAGACAGGGGTGAGACGTATAATATCAATGCGGACAT
>JAUSPK010000116.1 GCA_030655735.1 Syntrophales bacterium
CCTCTTTAACATAACACCCCACATCGAATCCTGGTCCTACCAGGTGAACGCACTGAAGGACTACATGGACAGCCTCGATAAGGTCTACGATCTACCGGTAGATATCGTCCTCCCGGGACACCGAAGCTTCTTTCCCGACCTCAAGGGGAGGATCAACGAGCTGAAAAAACACCATGAAGACCGCGCCGATGAAGTCATCGACGTGATGGGAAAAGGAACCAAGAACGCCTACGAAATAGCCTCCGGGATGACCTGGGATATCGACTGTGAGACCTGGGATCTCTTTCCCATCGCGCAAAAGTGGTTTGCCACCGGCGAGACCATCGCCCACCTGCGATTTCTTGAAAGCGAAGGAAGGCTTCACAGAAACGCCGACAAAGAGGTTATCACCTTCTCCGCCTGACAGGACAGCCGAACCCGCAAAGACAAACGCCACCAAAACAGAACAATAAAAAAAAGGGCTGCCCCCCGTTTTCACCCTTCATTCGAGAGCCGTTCAAAGAGATATACCGTCCCTGATTTCCAAGGCGTCTCCGATGCCGCAATCTCTGATTATGTTGATAAATTAAGGCTGATGCGATACCATGTACTCCATTGTCTTTAACAGCAGTTCTAAAGTCTTTTTATAAAGGGGGGAAGACAAATGAAATTCGAATCACTGGAAAGTGCTTTGACGTTTGCTGCGGACAAGGAAAACGCATCCTATAATCTGTATATATCCTTTCAGAACATCGTCAAAAACATGGCCGCGAAAAAACTCCTCGAGGAGCTTGCCGCGCAGGAGCTGAATCACAAAGAGCTTATCGAAAACGCCCTTGCAAGTGGCGATGTCGGTACCATTGGGGGAAAGCAGAACATCAGCGAGATCAGTTTCAGCGACTATATGGTTGCAGGAACCATCGATCCCGAGAGCGATCCCCAGGATATTATGCAGTTTGCCATGAAGATGGAGCAGGCCGCCTATGATCTCTACAACAGTCTTCTGGAAAACTATGGCGGGACGGATCTGGAGGCTCTTTTCTCGAGGCTTGCCCGGGAGGAACTGGAACACAAGGAGATCCTCGAAGACCAGTACGAGAAACATTTCGCCCAGTGGATGTAGGATTCCAAAGGAGGTTTCGCTACCATCGAGCCTCCTTCGGGTTCATACCTGATGTTCCTGACGTATAGTGCCATCCGCGGGGCAAACGTCTGTTACCCTGATCTTCTGCTCCCCTTCCCTCTCTCTATAAAAATTAATCAATTCTGTCCTTCGGTTTCGCATCGCCCTCCGTTGGTATTCACGAACCGCATGGTTACTTATATGGAGCCCGGTGTGAAAATAAAAGACCAATACGAGAGTGAGGAGGAACTACCATGATAGAACAGGTGTACAAACAGATCGAGATCACGGGGTCATCCCGAAAAGGGGTGCAGGATGCAATTGAACACGCCATCTCACGGGCCTCGAAAACGATTCATCAAATCCGATGGTTTCAGGTTACCGATACCCGCGGCTACATAGAAGAGGCAAAAATCGCCTACTGGCAGGTGACGCTGAAGATCGGGTTTTCCGTGGATGATCCCGGTGCGTAAGGAAAGGAGCGCGCGGAGCCTCAGTATCCCAGAAGAAAGCTGGGGGCATCTATTGAAGCCTGCCCTCCGAGACGAGGATTCGATAGGGATCAGTGGTTTCGTTTCTCAGGTGCCTGGCGATACCGAACAATTTCCACACGGCGGTTCATCGTTTTGCGCACGGCCCGTATCTATTTGATCGTATCCCCGATCAGCGGAAGGACACGGTCGATGTGGAAATACACCAGGTATTTTTTATCATGGGGATCTTCCGGATGATCTCCGTGGCGGGGCCGTGATCTGATCTCCTCGATCAGTTTGGAGTCGTCAGCCCCTCCGGTCCTGGTCAGGTACAGACGCCTCCCCACGTAACGCTCGCCCGATTCCCTGAAGAGGTACACGGCACTGCTGTTTGTCTGAAGGTTGGCGTGAGTCAGGCGATCGGCCATGATAAAGGCAACGGTCTCGTCATCAATAAAATGCGGCCTGCCGTATATCGCGGCATTCACCTTTCCCGATGCATCGGCCGTGGCGAGAACGCCCGTACCGGTCGTCTTTTCGAAATAATCGTTCAGTGTTATGTTCATTCCCTCCACCTCGACCTTTCCGTTCTCGCAGAACATATCTACGGGCTATTTCTTGAGGGTCAGTTTATAGGATTGTACCATCCTGGCCGGATGGTAGGAACGCTTCGCCTGAATCAGTCCCGCCACGCCCATGTCGCTTTCCTTATTGATGTACTCCAGCTCCGGGAAAAGCCTGCGCGCGCATTCCCGGTCGAAAAACTGGTAGAGACCCTTAAACTGCGCCGAGGCCTTCTGGAAGTGTAGTGCGCTCATCGTTTCCGTAAGCTGTGAAGCCATGCCGAAGGCCTCTATCGCCCCATCGATTGAGAGCGTGATACCCCTGAACCCAAGGGTGTCGATATTGTTCAGGGCATTCCTGGTGGCGTTCCACTCGCAGGCGAGATCTTCGTACCTGTCCACGTCACACTCCTGATCCTCACACCACCTATCCAGAAACTCCAGGCACCCGGGGATGTCTTCCGGCGATATGGTCTTTATACTGACAGCCCCCTCTTTTTCGGGATAATTTCGCTCGAACTGTTTGATAAGGTTGCGTTTTTTTGAGTACCTTCCACCTGCCAGAGTTGCCAGGTCTTCGGTTCGGTACACGTAGTCATCGTATTCCTCCTGCCGCTCGATGACGAAGGAGTCTTCCAGGCCGTTTTCAGCGTTCCGATTCAGGTAATCCTCGGGGACGAACCAATAGGTCCCGTATCCCGTTTGGCGGGATATATCGGCAAGCTCTTCAGGGGTGTGTTCTCTGCCGGGTGAAATGGGAAGGATCAGATGCGACCTCTCCTTATGCCTCGTGAAATTGGCGTAGATAACGAGGCTGTCGCCATGAACGGCGGCGCAGGGTTGATAGACCTCGTTTGTCCATGCAATGATAGATGAGATGGAATAGGGGCATAGTTCATATCTCTGCCCGGCGAAGAAGGGTTTGAGCGACTCATAATCGGAAGGTGTGAGCGGTCTGAATTTCATCTCTTCACCCTCAACATGGGGGTCGCCTGTTCCATGATGGAAAAGCCGAGACGTTCATAGAATGGGTTGGATCCCCTTTCCGCTATGAGTCCGATCCAGTGTATCCCGTCCCTTTCAAGCCGGCCGATCAATGTCTCCACGATCCGAGTCCCGATCCCCTGCCCGCGGAACGAATCCGTCACGGTCACATCCTGGATATAGGCATCACTGGCGCCGTCACTGAGAGCCCGTCCCATGCCAACGATACGGCCCCCTTGGCGCGCGACCAGAAAGCATGGACTCCCCGTAACGATCAGCCTGATCATCTCGGGGTTGTCCCCTTCCTGTTTCCACCAGTCTTCGGCCCGGTAGAGATCCGTTATCTG
>JAUSPK010000082.1 GCA_030655735.1 Syntrophales bacterium
AAGAAAGAATTAAAATTTGCGTTGCAATGTGGATATTTCATCTCAACCGCTTCAAATTTTGATATTTGGGGGTATTTTTCGGGGTATTTTAATAATACGCTATTACATATTATTATATGTATTAAATAGTTGCATTAATTATTGGCTTCCCATGCACTCCGCCAATTTTTTGTCCTCTCCGGCAGCCGATAATCGGAGATGGGCTATCTTTCGGAGGGCTGATTCAGCCACCGGTCCAGTTTTTTGAAGGCCTCTTCAACGGCCCCCGACACCAGCTCGATCCTGACCGGTTTTGTGAAAAAATCGTCGAAACCCGCCTCCCTGCATTCCTCAATTTCGAAGAGACCCGCTCAGCCGGTCATAAGGAAAGGGGTGGGATGGTCTCACTCGTGCGGCTCATACCCCCCCCCGTGGGGATGGTTGAAAGCCCTGGCCTTCAGGCGAAGAAAAGATTATATGGGAGCGAGAGTTCAAAAGATGTCTGCGGTAGTGCCCATCGTTTGTCCCCGGGCATTCGGACACTATAAAGACTGAAGCTGGAAGAAAACAACGACCAGGGAAAAAGCGGAATGATCGAAACCAGTCGGTTTGAGGATGTTGTTCAGATCAGGATGAGCCGGATGATAGACGGCGTACCGGCATACTGGGTCGCCGCCTACCTCGTGGACGGGCTCCTGATAGATACGGGCTGCAGCTATACGGCGGAAGAACTGGCCGCGTACCTCGGAGGCAGGAAAGTAGATACAATCATAAATACCCATTTCCATGAGGACCATATCGGGGGGAACCACCTCATCAAAGAGATGTTCAAGGCGGAGCTGTACGCCCATCCCGAATCCATCCCCCTGATAGGGAAGGAGGCGTTTTTGCACCCCTATCAGGAGATGGTCTGGGGCTATCCCGTGCCGACCGAGGCGAAGCCGATACCGGGGGTAATCGAGGCGGGACGCTTCAGGTATGAGGTGCTGGAGACGCCCGGTCACAGCGCGGGGCATGTCTGCCTTTTCGAAAAGGATAAAGGCTGGTGTTTCTCCGCCGACATATTCTCACGGGAGACACTGAAATTCATCAGACCTGAGGAGGATATGGGTCAGACCGTGCGGTCAATGAAACGGCTGCTCGATCTTGAAACGGAGAGGCTGATCCTCTTGACATCCGTGGGGAAGATTATCGAGGACGGGAGGGGCGCCCTCCGGGGCTGCATAGATTATCTGGAGGACCTTTCGGCTCGGGCGAAGGGATTGAAAAACCAAGGATATATCATGGAAGAAATCATGCAGAAGCTCTTCGGGGGTGAGCACGACTTTGCGCGCTTTACGAACGGTCAGTACACAACGGACAACCTGGTGCGCTCGGTCCTTGAGATGTGAGAGATCCCCTGAATACCCTGTCGCCACCATCCCCGGAGATCTCCGGCGGATGGGGATAACCCGATACGGAAAGGAGTTTCACCGTGCGACGAACAGAAGCATGGGTGTTTTTCTTGGGATGTTTCGTGATACTATTCCTCACGGCATGCACCCCGGATCCGGAGACCGCCCGCCAGAGGGCCTTGGAGACCCGTCTCGACACCATCGTTGAAGAAGGACTGCGCGAGAAGGCGTACGCGGGCGCCGTCCTCCTGGTCGCCCGCCGTGGCGAGGTCATTCACGAGAAGGCCTATGGATACGGCCGGAAATACTCATCCGGTCATATACCGCTGAAGACGCCGGAGCCCATGGCGACGGACACCCTCTTCGACGTGGCCTCGATGACCAAGGGCTTTGCGACGACATTCGGCATCATGCTTCTCGTCGACAGGGGCCAGATCGAGCTCGACGTCCCCCTCTACAGATACATTCCCCTGTTCGACAAGGGGAAGAAACGGGATATCACCATCCGTCACTTGCTCCGCCACCGGGCGGGGCTGCATCCCTGGAAACCGGTTTACTATCACGCCGCGGACAGAGAGGGAGCCATTGCCTATATCGCGTCCCTTCCGCTCAAATACCCCGTCGGCTCCGAATACCATTACAGCGACCTGGGATTCATGATCCTCGGATACGTCATAGAATCCGTCTCCGGCAGGCCCCTCGATAGATACCTGTCCGAAAATCTTTACGCGTCTCTCGGGCTGAAGAGAACCTCGTTTTGTCCCCTGGCGGGGGGCTTTACCGGGATTGCCGCCACATCTCAGGGCAATCCCTTTGAGCGGCGCATGGTGGCCGACGACACCTTCGGGTACACGTGTGATGAGAAAGCGGACGCCTTTCGGGGATGGAGGCATTACACCCTCAGGGGAGAGGTCAACGACGGAAACGCCTTTTACGCGCACCAGGGGATCGCCGGACATGCCGGCCTCTTTTCGACCGCCGCCGATCTGAAGATCCTGGCGGAGGTACTGATCGGCAGGGGCATATACCGGGGAAGGAACGTCGTCAGCCCCGAGACGGTGAAGGCTTTCCTCACACCGGATGAGTTCGGAAACGGCCTCGGCTGGTCGTTTCGTCCTGAAGTGATCAAGGCGCAAGACGCTCCGGCGGGGAGCTTCGGCCACACGGGCTTTACGGGATGCAGTGTCCTCGTCGTGCCGGATCGGGAGATCATCGTCATCTTTCTCACAAACCGCCAGCATGAGGGGTTGACCGAATCGGGGGGGTATCCTGACCTGAACAATCTGAGGCGGAAGATCGTCCAGGCGGTCCTGAACTTTTGAGGGGGACGAGGGCTCGGTGCGACTGTGTGGGGGATGTCTGGCCTATCGGGTGATCTTATGTACCTTTTGTGTTATCTCTTTTTTTTGCTCCCTTTCCAGGTCCTCCACCCTGTGCCTGAGTTCGTCCCGCTCTTCCTGCAGCTCGTCCCTTTCCTCCTGCAGCCCGCTGGAATATCTCTTCAAACTCAGGTTCCGTGATTCCATGAACCGTATCTTCTCTTCCAACTCTACTATAATTTTCTTCTGCTTTTGCTCCAGCTCATTTTTCTCTTGCACGCACGCATCAAGCCGCTCCTGCAATTCCCTTTCTTCTGATTTCATAAATCCCCCCTTGGACCAATCCCCTGGTTGTTGAGACAGGTACACATAAACAGAGAAGATGGAAGGTGAATAACCTCGGCAGAGAGATGGAGAACGGATTTGAGATCGAGTGAAAAGGGGGGCAGCCCTCGCGGTGTTGCAAGACCTGCCCCCGTGTATTACAGGTTTTTCAGCCTTTTTTACTGCACGTGATGGTATCAGTCTAAAAACTTGGTCTGGACGCTCCTAAGGATGTTTTCCGTATCCTTGACTATCTCTTGTACCAGGTCATTGACCAGGGGCATGTTTTGGATTCGCTGAGCTGCCTCGCCGGCGGCCATCATCGCCTTTTCCGTATTCCCTTCACAAACGGCCTTGATGGACTCGACCTCGTAGTTGATCAGCGACATATCGATGGTGGCATAGTCATCGGGCGCACCCAGGAACACGCCGGGAGATTTCTTCAGGGTGTTTTTCTGATGCTCGAGGCTGCGGGGTGTTTTTATCCAGCGTGCGGGACCGACAAAACCCCGGGCCACAAGTGTACCCCGGTCTTGGGCATCCACGACGGCCTGTTTCCAAATCTGATGAAAGTCGCTTTCCTGCGTCGCCAGGAAACGGGTCCCCATCTGGGCACCATCGGCTCCAAGGACCAAGGCCGCGGCCAGGGTCTTGCCGTCGCAGTATCCGCCGGCGCCGCACACGAGGGTATTCTCGTCGGATACGGCCTCGACCACGGCGGGAAGGAGGATCATGGAGTGGACCGGTTCCCAGGACGTATGGAAGCCGCCTTCATGACCAGAAGCCACGATTACATCCACGCCTGCCTTCTTGCAGCGCAGGGCGCCCTTGACGGAGGGAACGACATGCATCCATGTGAATCCCGCCCCTTTGATCTTGTCTTTCCAGCCAACGGGATCTCCAGCGGAGGTAAAGATAACCTTGAAGTGATTCTTCATGTCAGGGTTTTCTTCCCGGACTTTAATGGCTGTGTCGATCATGACTTGAGAATGCTGAACAAGTTCTGCCGACACCATGACATTGATGCCGAAGATGCCTCCCTTGTCCTTGACGAGACGATGGGTCCGCTTCAGGACTTTTTCAAGTACTGTTGCCATGTCGTCGTCCCGGTTTGCCTCACCGCTATCGACAAATGCATTGTAGATCCAGGGCTGGTCGTTCTTGTTGAACAGACCGCTTGTAGAAAGCAGTCCGAGAACTCCTGCATTGGCCGCCGCTACGCACAGATTATTGTTACTGAAAGGTCCCATTCCTGCCTGGATAATGGGATACTTAATGCCGATTAATTTGGTAAGCCTGCTCTTGATCATATTTTCTTCTCCTTAAACGCTTATAGTGTATTTTTTTATCCGGTGTACGTATCAGCAACTCCCGGTTTTTGTCAATGGTGATTTCGCCGGAGCCCCGGCAGCCGGCCGCGCGTTACGATGGTTCGTTGAACATGGCGGTTCTCCCGCCGTCCACCACGATATCCTGGCAGTTGACGAAACTCCCCTCGTCGCTCGCCAGGTACAGCGCCGCGTAGGCGATATCCTCCGAGAGCCCCGCCCTCGGCAGGGGCGTCGCCCGTGCCAGGCTCTTTTTCAGTTTTTCCATCTTCCGCTCGTTGTCCTCTTCGGAGAGCGTATTGGCCCGCTCCGACCCTCCCCAGAATATCGGCGTGGCGATCGCGCCCGGCGATATGCAGTTGACGCGTATGCCGAAGGGCCCCAGTTCTAGGCCGCACAGGCGGGTGAGGTGCGTGACCGCCGCCTTCGCCACCGAGTAGAGGTACCCTCCCTGTCCGCTGCGGATAGCCGCGACGCTGGAGGTGTTGATGATACTGCCGGAGCCCTGCTCCTTCATCACCGGCGCGGCATGCCTGATGCCGAAGACGACGCTTCCCAGCAGCAGGTGCATGCTGTAATCGAAGTCCTCCTGCGTCACCGTCTCGAGCGTCCCCCGGGTGGGTCCCCCCGCGTTATTGAAGAGACAGTCCAACCGGCCGAAGCGGTCCACCGCCGAGTTGATCAGATCCCTGATATCATCTTCGCGTGTGACGTCGGTACGCTGGTAGATCGCGTTTTTCCCCAGCCGGTCAGCGAGCCTCTGCCCCTTTTCCTCCGAACGCCCGGCGATGATCACCCGGGCGCCTTCCGCCACGAACACCTCGGCGGTCGCTTCACCGATACCGCTGGTTCCTCCCGTTATGACTGCCGTCTTTCCTTCCATTCGTCCACTCATAGCATTCTCCTCACCTGAACATATTGATAAACGGGTGATGCTTATCAGAGGGTATGCGGAAAGTACAGCGTTTCGTGTATTGCTGGGGGCGCACTGTGGCGCGGCGGTCGTCAGGGGGTGTTTCTGTTTCAGGCGACGGAGGGGATCACCGAGTAGAAGACCGAAAAGAAGTGAAAGATACTGCCTGCAAGGACGAATCCGTGCCAGATCGCATGGTGGTACGGAAGTCTCTTCCACGCGTAGAAGACGATGCCGAGGGTATAGGCAAGACCGCCCGCGATCAGATACGCAAACCCGATCGTCGGTATGGCGGCTATCAGCGGTCTGATGACGGGGACGATCAGCCACCCCATGGCGATGTAGAGTAGAACCGTCAGGGTGCCGTGGTTTCGGGGCAGCAGAAAGAGCTGGAGGACGATCCCGACCGCGGTCAGCCCCCAGACCACTCCGAAGAAAGACCATCCCAGCGGGCCGCGCATGCTGACCAACAGAAAGGGGGTATACGTGCCCGCGATAAGGAAGAAGATCGCCACGTGGTCGAAGACCCGCAGCACCTTCTTTGCCGGTTGGTACTGGACGCTGTGATACAGCGTTGATGCGGCATAGAGAATTATCAGTGTTGCTCCGTAGATGCTGCAGCTCACGATATGGCGGGCGGTTCCGAAGACGCTCGCGTAGGAGGTAAGGACTGCCAGCGCGGCTATGGCAAGGATGATGCCGATGCCGTGGATGATAGACTGCGCGATCTCTTCGCGCGCCCTGTACGTGGGAATGCCCACATTTTCAAACATATCTGAGGCCCTTTTCTGCCGGATGGGTATAGTTTTTCTTTGAGTAAGCCTTATCAAGAGAATCAGGAGGAGAGGGGAGGTGAGCAATGGCCGGAAGGCGTATCCTTGATGATGGGCGGCTTATATATGCCCCCCGGCAAAAAGTCAAATGAAATAATCTCCTGCGGGTCGACGCCATTCGGCCTCCCGCAGATAATCTTGACAAAGTGCTTGATTTTATCGTAAGAAACAATGGTAGAGGCGCTCGCGCTATGCAAGAAAAAGAGGAGTATTAATGGACGCGGTTTCCCTTTTTGAATCACCCCTGTTTACGTGGGTTGTTATCCCCCTCCTGATCGCCTTGGCGCGGGTCGCCGACGTGACGCTGGGGACCATTCGCATCATCTATATCTCACGGGGGATGAAGCTCCTCGCCCCCATCTTCGGATTCTTCGAAATCCTCATATGGCTGATCGCGATCGGTCAGATCATGCAGAACCTCAACAACCCCGTTTACTACCTTGCCTATGCCCTCGGTTTTGCCGGAGGGAACCTGGTGGGGATCTTCGTAGAGGAACGCCTGGCCGTCGGGAGGGTCATCCTGCGCATCATCACCCAGAGGGACGCCACCCAGCTTGTCGCCTACCTCAGATCGTCGGGATACGGGGTGACCACGGTGGAGGCGGAGGGGGCCACCGGCCCGGTCAAACTCATATTCACCGTCATCGATCGGAAGAAGGTCGAACCGGTCGTCAGCAGCGTACAGACTTACAACCCCAAGGCCTTCTATTCCATCGAAGACATCCGTCTCGTGAAGGAGGGGATCTTCCCGCCGTCACGGAGGTTCAGCGATCTCCTCAAACTGAGGAGAAAGGAATAGCCTGGCGCAGACATGTCCCCTTCCTGACGGCACGCCCCCCGTAAACAAACTGTGTCGTTCCCCCACGGGTCTGTGGTATCATTCGGCGCAGGACCGCCATCGAAGACAGGAGGCACCCCAAATGTTTCGCATCAGGCGCATATATGACGATACCCTTCCCCGCGACCACGGGGCCATCGCCCAGGTCCAGGCCATACTGCGGAGCCAGTTCGCCGGCCTGGACGAGCAGGACATCGCCAAACTCCCCCTCCAGCTTGCCAACCCGATGAAGTATCGGTTCAAGTCGATCCTCTTCGTGGCGGACGGCCTGCGGGGGGACGTGAAGGGCTTTGCCCTCCTCCAGCACGCCCCCGACGTGGGATACTGCTATCTCGATTACATCTCCATCGAGGCAACTCGGCCGGGGCGCGGGGTCGGCGGCGCCCTCTACGACAGGGTCCGGGAAGAGGCGGCGGCGCTCAGTGAAATCGGGCTCTTCTTCGAGTGCCTCCCCGACGATCCCAGCCTGTGCAAGAGCGAGACGGAACTGGCCCAGAGCCGCAAAAGGCTGCGGTTCTACGAGCAGTACGGGGCCTATCCGATCATCAATACCGCCTACGAGACCCCCTTTCGGCCGGGGGACGATTGCCCCCCCTACCTGGTATTCGATCCCCTGGGGAGGGACACGCCCCTCTCCGCGGCGCTCCTCCAGAGGATCATACGAGCCATCCTCACGCGAAAGTACGGCGCGTCCTGCCCCCCCGGCTATATCGATATGGTGGCCTCCTCCGTCACCGATGATCCGGTCCGCCTCCGTCCGCCGAAATACACCCGGACCCACCCCGCGGCTCCCGTCCACACCACGCGGTCGATCGAAAGGCGGATCGCCCTGGTGGTCAACGACAAGCACGATATTCACCATATCCATGAACGGGGATACGTCGAGGCTCCGGTACGGATCGAGCGGATCCTCGAGGGGATCAGGAACCTCGACCTCTTCGAGCGGATGAAGCCCCGCCACTTTCCCGAGAAGCACATCAAGGCCGTTCACGACATCCACTATGTGGAATACTTCAAAAGGATGTGTTCCCTCCTCAAGCCGGGAAAATCGGTCTACCCCTACGTCTTCCCGATCCGTAACAACGCGCGCCCCCCCAAAGAGATGCCCGTGCGGGCGGGGTACTACTGCATCGACACCTTCACGCCCCTGAACAAGAACGCCTACCTGGCGGCCAAGCGCGCCGTCGACTGCACGCTAACGGCGGCTGAGGCGATCCTGGAAGGGTACCGCCTCGCCTATGCACTGGTGCGCCCGCCGGGACACCACGCGGAACGGGGTGCCTTCGGGGGCTTCTGCTACTTCAACTCCACCGCCGTGGCGGCGCACTTTCTCAGCACCTACGGGAGGCTGGCGATCCTCGACATCGACTACCACCACGGGAACGGGACGCAGGAGATCTTCTACGAGCGGCCCGACGTCCTGACGATATCGATACACGGCCACCCCCATTTCGCCTATCCCTACTTCAGCGGGTTCCTCGACGAGCGGGGGGAGGGGTCGGGGAAGGGCTACAACATCAACTACGCCCTCCCCGAAAAGGTGAACGGGGCGATCTACGAAAAGACACTCGACAAGGCCCTGAAGAGGATAACCCGGTTCCGGCCGCGCTTCCTGATCGTCGCCTTCGGTCTGGACACCGCCCGGGGGGACCCCACGGGGAGCTGGGACCTCTTGGCGAAGGATTTTTACGCCAACGGCCGCGGCATCGGGTCCCTGCGCCTGCCCACGATCATCGTCCAGGAGGGGGGCTACCGCACCCGGTCGCTGGGCGCCAACGCAGCCCAGTTTCTGCTGGGGCTCTGGGAGGGATACAACGGGATGCCTCCGCAGACGGGGAAACGTACCCCCCGCAAAGGCGCGTAAGGAATCGCTCTCCCGCATGCGGCGCGGCACGTATCTCCCTTGACCTCGTCGCCGCAATCCATTACTATCCGTATCAAATACCTTTTTCCGAAAGGAGTCCGGCATGGACCTGAAGGGGAGCAAGACCGAAGAAAACCTTCGTAAGGCATTTGACCAGGAACTGAGGGCCTATTTCGAGTACCTCTACGCCGCGAAGGGGGCAAGTGACGAGGGGTTCGAACTGGTCGCCGACGTCTTTCACCAGACGGCCCGGAACGAGGCCGAGCACGCAGAGCACGAATTCCACTTCCTGGGGAGGGGGGGCGACGTCAGGGCAAACCTGAAAGACGCCATCAGTCACGAGAAGGAGGCGACGGCCTTTTACCGGAAAACCGCCGAACAGGCCAAAGAGGAGGGATTCGAGGAGATCGCCGCCTTCTTTCAGAGGATCGGGAAGGTGGAGGAGACTCACAAGACAAAATTCGAGGAGATCCTGCAGGGGCTTGAGAGCGACAAACAACCGGAGGGGAGGACCGTCCGGCATTCGGCCCTTACCATGGCGCAGTTGATGCTCCCCGCCCAGGCCAACCCGGCGGGATTCGTCCACGGCGGAGAGCTGATGAAGCTGATGGACAACGCGGCAGGCGTCACCGCCGCCCGTCACAGCGACACCAATGTCGTCACCGCCCTGGTGAGCGAGATCAACTTTCTGCACCCCGTCCTCGTCGGATCGCTGGTGACCGTGTACACCAAGATAACCTTCGTGAGCCGGTCTTCGATGGAGGTCCAGGTCGAGCTCCGGACGGAGAACCTCCTGGAATCGGAGAAACGGATCAAGGCCCTCACCGCCTACTACACGATGGTCTCCGTAAACAACCTGGGACAGCCCCAGCCGATACCGCCCCTGATCATCTATACCGAGGAAGAGCAAAGGCTGTTCGACGAAGGGATGGAGCGCTACCAGGTCCGGAAGGCGAAACGGGCATGATTGAGGTGACTTCTACTATTTCTATTGTGGGTTGTATAAAAGGGCACTGTTCATATTTAACCTATTTAGCAATCATTGGGGATCTATGTTTAACAGGATCATGATGTTGCTACTGGGAATTTGTATAAGTATCTATGGTGCTCTTGTGATTGTAAAGAGGGCATAACAGTTCGAAATTTGAATATGTTATAGATTTTGGCCAAAATTATACCCTCTCCGATCGGTTCGCTTCCGATATGATTTGCTTTTGTCCCGGTCTTCTTATATCTTCCACAACTAAAGAAAATACGTAAGGGGCGATATCGCCGCCCTCTCCGTACGGGGGCAGGGCGGGAGAGATGTATCGCACCCTGTCGTGGTGGTGTGGATAGATGGGATTGATCAATCTCTTAATAAAGGACCCGTTGACCTTTGTCCTGATAGCGGTGCCGCTGCTATACTCGGTTATACTGCACGAGCTGGCGCACGGGTGGGTCGCTTACAGGATGGGGGACCCCACGGCAAAGATGATGGGTCGGCTGAGTCTCAACCCGCTGAAGCATCTCGACCCGGTTGGGACCATGATGCTCTTTTTCGTCGGTTTCGGTTGGGCCCGTCCCGTCCCCGTCAATTTCGCGAATCTAGGCGGGAGCCGCAGGGCGCTGATTCTGGTTTCGTCCGCGGGGATTATCGTCAATACGATCCTCGCCTTCCTCTCGATCCTTCTGCTTCGACTGCTCGCGCCCCCCGAACAGAGCATCGCCGGGACGGCACTTTACTACATGGCCCAGATCAATATCATCCTGGCGGCCTTCAACCTGATCCCGATCCCGCCCCTCGACGGCTCCAAGATCCTGATGGGGTTTCTCCCCGACCGCCTCCAGTACTCCCTTTCACGCCTTGAACCCTACGGTTTCTTCATCATCATCGGCCTGCTCTTCCTCGGCGTCCTGAACCCCCTCATCAATTTTTTCAAGTGGATCATCCTGTCGATCATCGGCATCCTGCTCTTCTGATACAGCTGTCCGCGATTGCAGCCTTGCGGGAGGCGGCTCTTTCCGGTACAATTACTCCGTCGTTTCAAGGGTATTACAATCGCGTCCCGGGTTTCAGGGGCGCTGTTTCCCGCATGTAAAAAAAGGAGGGGGATCATGGAGAAAAAAGCGTTGATTGATATGTTGAACAGGGACCTTACCGATGAACACGCCGCGGTCGTGCGGTATCTGATCCACAGCTACCAGGAGGGGGAGGATACAGTTATGGGCGCCAGCCTGCTCTCGCGCTGCCGTGAGGAGATGTGGCACATGCACTGGCTGGGGATGATTATCGGCGAGCTGGGGGGAGAACCGGACTTTTCGATCGGACCCTATCCCTTAGACACCGCCAGCAGGGCGACCATGCTGAAATCCTATATTCAGTATGAGGAAAAATTGATACCGCACTACAACGCCGAGGCCCAGAAGGTCGATGATCCCCATATCAGCCGAGTCCTGAAGCGCGAGGCGTGGGAATCCGCCATTCATGTCCGGCGGTTCCAGCGGCTGCTTGAGAAGCTCTCTCCCGAGGATGCGGGCGGCCTTCCCGAGGGGGGGCACGAACTGCCATCGTCCTTTGTGGAGAAGCTGCAAGGGGAGTTGCTGAATAAATATACCGAGATGCTGCAGCATATCCGCAGTTCCTGGGTTTTCCAGAACGAGGAAAAGGCGGGATGGAGAATTATGGACCAGGCGATCGAGAAGATGAAGCACCTCGCGATCTTTGCCGAAGGTCTTGCCGAAGACGGAGCGGAACTGCCCTTCAAGGCGGGGCCGATAAATATGAGCCGCGCGGTCGGCGATGCCTTCCAGAAGGCCGTCGATGATCTCCAGGCGGGGGGTGAGCGGTATCGAGCGCTGCAGAAGGATGACGAGGTTCGGAAGCATTCCGGCATCGTCCTGAAGGTGGACCTGGCGGTCCAGCAGATCGATTACCAGAAGGAGGAGATCAAGGACTGGGTAAAGAAGTAGGACTTTTTCTGTCTCCCGCGGGCCGAGGAACGGTCCGCGGAACGATCTATTGGGGGTGTATGATTAATACGTATGCGGCCCCTGAATCATCAGCCCGCCCCTCCATCTCAGGTTTTTTTCTCCTTCAAAAGGATCTTCGCCTGGATGAAGATTCCTAAAAGGGTCAGGACGATGGCGATGGCCGTTTCCATCACCGGGTTCAGAGCGATGCTGTCTATGATGATCGCGCCCCCGGCTACCGATGAGAGTATAATAAGGGCCCAGTCGAAAAGGAAAAACAGGAGCAGCGCCCCGATGAGCCCACCGCCTATGTAGGCGATCCAGAATATCTCCTGAGAGACCAGCCCGAAAGAGGTCACGAACATGTAGCCTATATAGGCACCCGCGAGGAACCCGCCCACGAATATGGCAAAGCCCTGCAGGAAAATGGCGATGGCCACGCCGACGGCCCCAACGATTATGGCTATAGACAGGGATATGATGAGCGAATCTACGCCCAGGACATGGTCGGCCAGGGTAAAGCCGGTGATAAACCCTATGGCGCCCACGAAAAACCAGAAGAAATTTCGGCCGCCCACCAGCAGAAGAACCCCTATCACAACGTATACCAACGGTGTCAGTGTCATAACGCCTCCCCCTTTCATGCTGACCGTCTGTTCAGAAACGGGCGCCCCCAGCGGGCGGACAACCTTCATCTGGTTGTGCTATACAATAAAAATTCCGGGCTTACAATATGATACTACGGGCTCTTTTACCCTTCGCGGGCCTTGAGGGCAGCGTAAACCTTCTCGTGGCTGTCGGCTGACAGCCCCAGCCTCCTGGCCTCGTTGACGATGAATCCGGCGAAGGTCTCTATCTCCGTTCTGTTGCCCTGTTCGAAATCCCGCTGGTATGAGGTCTTGGCCTCGTAGGGGAAGGCCCGGGCCTTTTCAATGGTTGCCTTCTTGATATCGGCGGGGAATTCAACGCCGTGCGCCGCGGCAAGGGCCAGCAGTTCATCGATGAGGCTGCCCATCAGTTTCATCCCCTCCTCGTCTTTCAGGATCCCCCCTATGGTGGTGTTCCGAAAGGTCGTCGCGTTCCCGAGAGGGGAGACGAAAAGGTATTTCTCCCATGCGATATTCCTGATGTCGCTGCGGTACTCGGCGTCTATGTCTGCCTTCCGTAACATGGCCGCTACCCATTTCCCGTCGGGTTCGTCCTTCGTTTCATTCCCGAAGAACATCTTGCACGAACCGCCTGTCTGTTGGCAGGCTCCGGGTCCTGTCAGCTGGGATCCGATATACACGCATCCATTCCATATCCTTCCCCTCGTGAGAACGGACTGCAGCTTTGCGACGTTATCCACCCCGTTCAGGACGGAGATGACGACGGTGTGCTCGCCTATGCTGGGGGAGAGAAGTTTCGCGCTTTCCCTGAGACCGTAACCCTTGACGCACAAGATAACGAGATCGAACACGCCGCACCCCGCTGGATAATCGCTCGCCAGATCGGGCCGGGCGGTGAAATCCCCCTGGGTTACGCTCTGCACCTGCAGGCCGTTCGCCTGTATCGCCTTCAGGTGTTCTCCCCTTGCTATGAAAACGATCTCGATATTTTTTTCCCCGGCATACCGTCGTGCCAGCAAGCCACCATAGTAGCCACCCACGCCGCCTATCCCCATGATCGCTATCTTCACTTTCTGCCTCCTTCTGACGATTAGTAGACCGGATTCGCCAGACACCCCGGGCAGGTTCGATCCGGCAAATACCCTCGGCCAACAAGTGGCATTCATTACAAAAAAAGTCAAGGGAAAGGTGACCTCAGCAATCAGGGCGGCTCACGGAGCCTGCCGAGCGCGTGCGGAATCTTTCCGGGGAAAATGTCTTGATGTTACCCTCAAAAAGGCACATATCATATGATATCCAAAACCGATAAAAGAAAGGGATGGACATGCGGCACATATCCGGGTTGGTACTTCTTGGAATTTTCTGCCTGACAGTGGGGGGCTGTGGCTTGTTTGTGAAGCAGATTCCTCAAGGCCAGATCGTATCTCCGGCCGCGCAGGATCATTTTGTCAGGGTTGGAGATGTGAATTTTCACTACCTGGAATACCCCGGAGAGGGTGAGGATGTATTCCTGCTCCACGGTTTTGCCTCCTCCACGTATACATGGGAGGGTGTGGTCTCGGATCTCCAGGAGCGGGGCTGTCACGTCTGGGCGATGGACATGAAGGGATTCGGGTGGTCCGATAAACCGGAGGGCGCGAAGTACGATCCCATCACACTGATGGAAGAGGTCAACCGGTGGATGGAGGTGATGGGCCTTGATAATGTCACCTTTGTGGGCAATTCCCTCGGGGGCGCCGTTGCGGTGCTGATGGCCCTTGAACATCCCGAGAGGGTAGGGCGTCTGGTCCTGATAGATGCGGCCGGGTACCCGATAGAAAAGCCGCTCATTATAAAGATGACGGGGATGCCCTTCGCACGCGGCATTGCAAAGCTCTTTTTTGGACGCTGGGCGGTACGGTGGAACCTGAAGGAGGTCTTTTATCATACCGATCGCGTGACGAAGGAGAAGGTAGAGGCTTACTACGAAAGGATGCGCACACAGGGCGCGCTGAATGCCCAGATATCGGTTGTGCGGGCGCTTGACTTCCGCGTATTCGAAGGTTACACAAAACGCATACCCGAGATACAGGCTAAGACCCTGATCATATGGGGAAGGGATGACGCGTGGATACCCCTTGAAAGCGGGCTTCGGTTCAGGAAAGAACTCGCCCATTCCACTCTTGTAGTGATTCCCGAGTGCGGGCATATTCCCCAGGAGGAATATCCCGAGATGACCGCGCGGCTGATAGGTGATTTTGTGGAGGGTAAGGCTATCGGCGATTCTCCCGGGGTGCGTTGATAAAGGTGCTCATGGGGGGAGTGCCGTGGCGTCAGTCATCAAAGAAGATATCGTCGTCCCGGTAGTTTCTTTTCCTGATCCGTGCCCTGATGAATCCAAATACCGTTAGCAGTGCTCCCAGAAAGAATAGGATCTGATAGAGGTGAACGACAAAATACGTAAACCAGGTGGCCCTCTTTCTGAGATCCTTCAGCCACTTCCTTTCAAGCTCGTCAAGGGAGATGAAAAGACTTTGGCGAATCGCCTCTTCGGGGGCATACCCCTCTTTAAGATTTCGTAATATATCAAGAATTCCATTTTTTCCGAATTCTCTGGCGATGTACTCTATAAGGTCTTTACTTTCCTCATACGCCGTAAGGAGCGGCATCTCCCCTGCGGGGAAATATGTTGCCAGGTCCCTGATACTGCAATAGTGCCCTGAAAGAACGGCCCTGTTGAGGACAAAGCGTTCCCTATTCATTATTATTTCTGCCATCCCTCCGCTTACCCACTGAGAGATTCCCTCATCGAGCCATCGGGGGAGGTTGGCGCCTTGTATATGATGGTGGAGCAGGAGATGGCACATTTCATGTTTAAGGGTTGTCCCCAAAATGGATGGGTTTGCGGCCATCCGTGAATAGTCGATCACGATGAGCCTTTGCCCGGGATCAGCAAAGGCCGTGAAGAGGGTGCTGCCGGCCCTCTTCTGAAAGGTTTGTCTATCTTTTATCAGCAGGACCGCTGGTCTGAAATTGAACCGCCATTCCAGCGTTTCCTCAAGTTCCTCTCTGAGGGCAGGATAGATGTCGGAGACCCTTTTTGCCGCAACTCCCAGAGGTTCTTCAAAGAGGACGATGACGGCATCCGTCTCAATGGCGGATGTCTGCGCCCCCCGGAGCGGTGTCGGGAGGAGAAGGAGAAGAGATAGGACAAGGAGAATTTCCTTACGGCATATCATCGAACACCTTTTTCCCTATCCCTTTCCTGCTGCTCATCCGGGAGGAACGGGGCGTTATGAAGACTACTTGTGAAACAACCACACTATCAGTGAAATGACAAGGCTGATAACAATCATGGTCGTTATCGGGAAATACACCTTGACGCTCGGTCTGTTGATGATGATATCGCCGGGAAGACGCCCCAGGGGGAGGGCCCCCAGCCACGGCCAGAGGATGCCGATGATGACAAGCATGACACCGATGATGATGAGGTATTTCTGCATAATCTCCTTCCCGTATAAGCGGTTTTCTATTTACTCCCCGCGGACATGAGAAAGAAGGGGGCGTGGTTCGAGGTAAAGACGGGCGGGTCCCTGAGTACGATCGCTCGAACCGCGGGATTCTTCCTGAACTCGTCGTCCAGAAATCGCCTGACCTGCCCGCGGTCCCACCCCCCGGGATGATCGAACTGTCGATAGAGGGTCAGGTCGCCGGCATAGAAGTCTTCCGTATCCAGCCCCGCCGCGTCCGGGCCGTAGGCGGGCATATTGAATATGGCGAGGTTCAGGTAGTCTATATATGCATGGTGCCGTGCCACATAATCGAGGGTGTTTCGCGCCCCCCTGAGCGTCTCGGCGGGTGTCCCGAACAGAAGATACATATAGGTGCCTATCCCAGCCTCCTTCAAGGTTTTTAGGGCTTTCGATGCCTCCATCAGGTCGATCCCCTTGTCGAGCGCGTCGAGAACGCCCTGGTCCCCCGACTCCAGTCCGATCTTCAGCATGACGCACCCCGAGCGCTTCAGCCCCCTGCAGAAATCAAGATCGGTGAGATGCCGGGTTATCCGGGCGAATCCGTACCAGGGGACGGCCGGCGGATTGTCCGCTATAGCCGTAAGGAGAGCCGGGCTTATAGCGTTGTCGAGAAAGTGTATGAGGGAGGGGCCTTCGCTGTCGATAAGGGTGTCAAGGTCGGCAATCGTTCTTTTCGCCGGAGGGTGCGAATAGACACTCCCCTCGGCCTTCTCCGGGCAGAAGGTGCACCGGCTCCAGTAGCAGCCGTTCGACGCGCTGTAGGGGAGGACAAACCCTGGTGACAGGTAGGGCTTTTCATGAAAGAGGGTGTAGTCCGTGACGGTGTGCCCGTTCGGAGGGGAGATGCCGAACATGTCGAGGAGGGACGCCTCGCCCGGCCCCGCGATCATATCATCGACAAGACCGCCGAAGGGATTTTTCCAGTCCGGATTGCTGAGCCACGATGTTACCAGACCTCCCCCCAGGACGAGTCTTGCGTCCGGACAGAGCCTGCGTACCAGTCCGATCAGAGAAAAGGCGGGCAGGGCCTGGCTCAGGTAGTTCAGCGAAATGCCGATAACGGAGGGCTGCTCATCCTCGAAGAGTGCAGGCAGCCGCCCAGTAAAGTAGGGGTAAAAGAGGCTTTTCTCCGGCTGCTCGGCCGTCCTGATGAGATCGGAACTCCTGAGGGGGGAGAGGGTCCCATCCTGATAGTTCGCGAGGCCCAGCTGCACGCCGTGCGGGCGCGCCGTCAGGTCGAGGACGCGGTTGATATCTCTCACCGCCCGGCTGTAACGGTCTGTTTCTTTGTAGATATCCGGGTGCAGGAGCGCGGACAGGTTGGAGTCCAAGTGCCGCGCCGCCCGCTTTGACCACGTGTCTTGTGCCAGGGCGGGGCACTCCAGGAGGCTCATCAGGCCTTCGAGATTGGCATCCAGCAGCCGGCAGTGAACGCCGTTCCCCTTCAGCGCCCCCAAGAGGCGTGCGATCCCCGCGGGCGGTTCACAGGGCCGTACGACCGGGGGATTAATCAGCAGCATCGTGCCGGATTCCACCTTTTGTCCATCCCCCATAATCGCGCTCGACCCTCACCTGCACCATTCTCGATAAGTTTATCCTTCACTGCGTCCGGCGATAACGTTATAGAGCCAGGCAAAAATTACCCCCCCGATCGCGCCGTCCACAAATGCCCAGACAAGGCCGATGAGGCTGCCGATCGGAGACAGGGTATAGCCCAGATAAAAACGCCCGATAAAGGTGGGATCACCTGTTGATCCTTCTAAGGCGATGAGCCACCAGGTCATACAAAAGAGAGCGAATCCCCATAACAGCCCGCACGCCAGTCCAAATGCCTTTACATTGAGTTTCATTGTGGCACCTCCTTGTTTTGATGGTTAAACCACGTTCCAACCGCCGCAATGAAACGCGGCGGGGCCTCGGTTATGCACACGCGCCATCCGGCGCCCCGGTACTCTTTCTTATATGTCCTTGACCCCTCTCGCCTTCTGGAGGGTTTTCCAAAAGGGCTTGTAGAGGAAGCTTTCCTTGCCCAGGCCGCAGAGCTGTTCGTACATCGGCCGGGTGACCGTAAAGGCGAGCAACTCCGGGTCTATATATTGGCGCATCGCGATATCCGTCGCGCCGACGATCGCCTGAGCGACGCCCAGGTCATCGAAGGGTGCCACCAGCTGTGAGCACCCCGACCCGAACGGCGCGATCACCGGGGTAGAATCGCCCGGCGCGCTGTAATACTGCGCGCCCGTCATGAGCAGACCCAGCTGGTCGGGATTGACCCAGAAGGTCACGCTCCTCAGATACTGATACTGATCCGCGCGCAGCGGGCCGATGAGGAGGTGAGGGTGCTCCTGTTTGTACCTCTCGCGGTAATCCAGCCACTCGTTCATCAGGGCATGCGATGCCTTCAGCCCCTCGTCATTCACGAGGAAGCTGACAAGGTCCTCCCGGGATCGCGTCTCCACACCGCACAGCCAGTGACCGGCCCCGCCGCAGCCGAAATTCTCCTTTGTCAGGTGCAGGGTCTTCCCTCGAAGCCACTGCCGGTAGAAGGCGAACGTGCACGTCCGTGTGCCCGGCTTCGGTTCCACCAGTGGCTCGAACGGGCGGGTGTCGGGGGCATCGTAGAACCCTATCAGGGGAATGTTAAGTCCGGCCTTCTCAAGCAGGTTTGTCGCATCAGGCTGCATAACTGTCTCCTCTCTGTGTCGGTGCCGGGCGTGTCAGAGATCGCCCTCTTCGCCGGCAGAAAGTTCCAGGAGCTGGACGGGCTGCACGGCGCTTCCGGCGATCCCCCTGACCGAGCTGTACATGTGGGTTGTGTTCAGGAGCACCTTTTCGATCTGCTTTTCCCTTTTCTTCCAGATGCCCTGCATGGCCCTTTTCTCCGACTCCAGGTCCGTGTGCATCTGCGTGAAACCTTCGACGATGGCCTCCACCTGGAGTCTGAATTCGTTCCCCGTCAGGTAGTCGTAGATCATGCCCATCTTGTCGCCCCTGTTCTCCTGGGTCGCCACGGCATTGCTGAGCCTGATCACGGACTCTCTCAGGACGACGCACAGCCCCCGGAACTCTTCGAAGGAGCAGACCCATATCCCGTCTCTGAGCCCCATCCGTTCCATGTCGGCCGGCATCGATTCGGTGACCAGGACACCGATATCGGCACCCCGCTCCCTGATATCGGTCTTGAACTTTTCCATCCAGCCGTCCTGAAACCCTTTTGTACGCTTGCTTTCGTAGTAGATCGTTCCACAGTTCTGTCGTGTCCGCGTGTTGACGATCTGCACGCAGTCGGCACCCCGAGCCCCCTTCTTCACCTCTTCGATGGTGTCCAGCGGGAAGGTGGCGCTGAGCCATTCCTCGATTGCCAGTTCCTGCACCTCGCCCTGGAGCTGCATGGAACCCTGTTCGGCCCTTCGCTGTGCCTCTTTGAGATTTCCTTTCAATTGCTCAATGACCTTCTCCCTCTCGGAGATCTTCATCTGGGACTTCTGTTCCTCGTCCTTTCGGATCCTCTCACGCTCCGCGGTGAGCATCTCGCTGAACTTTCTCTCGGATTCGGCCTCGATCGACTCCTTCAGTTCATTCTTCTCCCGTTTGAGTCTCTCGATCTCCGATTTTGCCCGGTTGAATTCCTTCAGCTGTCCGGACTTCTGGTTGAGCTCTTCCTGGAGGGATCGGATATGCTCCGATTGCTCTTCCTCCATACGGACCCGGATCTCGGCTCGCAGCCGCGTTTCTTCTTCCTTCAGGCGCGCCCTGATTGTCTCCGCGACTGTCTCCTCCTGCCGCTTCTTTTCATCCTCGAAGGTCGCCCGTTCTTTGCTAAGAGAATCCAGTTTTCCCTGGTACCTGTTTTTTTCGGCGGCCATCTCGTCCTGGTATTTCTTCTTCAGCTCCTCGTCGACCTGGTGATACAGGATATCCTGCACGTCGATCTGATGCCCGCAGTTGGGACACTTGATCTTGTTCGGCTGCTGATCCATCATTCTTCCCCGGTTTCCGATACCGACTATGCTCGTCACGGATATGACCGCGCCGGTATCCTGTTCATTTGGTTTGCGTATGCCGACAGGACTTGATCACTCACGGTATGTCCCGTGCCACACCATAGGTGAACTGTCTTGAAAGCATACGAAACTTTCTCTGAATTATCAATGATGATTATGCCCGTCCGGGGTTGGGTCGAACAGAAAACTTGCAAAATTCGTCCAAACGGAATACCTATCGGGTGCAGGCGAGGACCTTACCAAACGTTGCCGGGGAACTGTATTTATGGCGGACAATGAAACAACAGATATGGCGCTCTTCGTCAGGTCGTCGGAGGAGGGTATCACCGGCTGGGACAGACGGAAGATCGTCGATGCCCTGATCCGTGAGGCCGGCGTGGACCTTGATACGGCGGAGGAGATAAGCAGGGAGGTGGCGGATCGGATCGCCTCGTCGGGGATCGATATCCTGACCTCATCGCTGATACGCGAACTGGTGGATGCGCGGCTGATCGAACGGGGAATGGAAAAGGCGACAAAACTGCACGCCCGCGTGGGGTTTCCCCTCTATGACGTGGGCCAGCTTATCCTGTACCGCAATAAGGAAAACGCCAATATCCCCCACAGCCCGGAGGGGACGAACCTGACCCTGGCCCAGGGGATCAAGAAGGAGTTCGCCATCCTGAATGTCTTTTCGGAGGATGTCGGATATGCCCACATGGGGGGAGACATCCACATCCATAACTTGGGGTATGTGGACAGGCCCTACTGCTCTTGTCAGTCTCTCGAATATATAAAGAAATTCGGGCTGAATCTCCCCAACTCCCTCGCCGTCGCGCTGCCCGCCAGGCACGCGGAGGTGCTGTTGTCGCACATGGTGAGATTTGCCGCTGCCCTTCAGGGGAACTTTGCCGGGGCCATCGGATGGGATGCCGTCAACCTCTTCTTCGCCCCCTATCTGGAGGAGCTGAACGACCGGGAGGTCATGCAACTGGCGCAGAGGCTGATCTACGAATTCGCCCAGCAGGCCGTCGGCAGGGGAGGGCAGACGATCTTTACCGATATACACCTCTACTGGGATGTCCCCCGGTATTTCAAGGATGTTCCCGCCATAGGGCCCAGGGGGGAATATACGGGCAAGACCTACGGGGAGTACGAGAAGGACGCGCAGCGGTTTGTCCGGGCTCTCTTCAAGGCATTCGGGAAGGGGGACGCCGCAGGACGCCCCTTTGTCTTCCCCAGGCCCTTTGTGCATATAACGGAACAGTTTTTTCAGACCCCCGGGCACGAGGAGTTTCTGGATTCTATCTGCGATGTGGCTGCCGAGAAGGGGAATCCTCACTTTATCTTCGACAGGGGGGGCACCCTCAATATGTCCGAATGCTGCAACCTGGACATGGACGGCGCACAAGAGATGGCCGATGCGCGTGAGCCCTGGAAGATGCGTTATTTTGGCATCCAGAACGTGTCGATAAACCTCCCCCGACTGGGGTATAAGGCCCAGGGGGATGACAAGCAGCTCTTTTCCATGATTAACGCCATCATGAGCCTTGCCGCGATGGCCCATCTGCAGAAGCGGGACTTTATCGAAGGCCTTCTGTCGCACGGCAGTGAGGGCCCATTGTCCCTCCTGACCATGGGGTATGACGGGATGCCGTACCTGAGGATGAACCGGTGCGGATACCTTATAGGAATGATCGGGCTCAATGAACTGGCCCTGGCGCATACGGGGCATCAGCTCCATGAGTCGGAGACCGCCCGCGAGTTTGGGCGCGGCGTTGTTCAATATATGAAAGAGGTTGCCGACACCCTTACGAAAGAGCACGGCATACGGTTTATACTCCAGCAATCCCCTGCGGAAAGCACCCCCTACCGCCTGGCCCGGCTGGACCTGAAACATTTCTCTCCGACGGCGGGACATTTTGTACGGGGCGACATATCGAGGGGGGATATATACTACACCAACTCCACACTCCTTGCGGCATCAGCGCCCACGGAGCCGTTCGAGCGAGCGGCGTTTGAAGGCGCGCTCCACCCCTTTATGGAGGGGAATACCGCGACCTATATATGGCTGGGTGACACGAGGCCGGACCCGAAGGCCCTGGCCGCCTTTGTCAGAAAAGTCTTTAGTGAGACCGAAAACCGGCATGTGGTATTCTCGCCCGAGTTCACCACCTGCCTGGAGTGCAACACGACGTCCCGGGGCATCACGGACTTATGCCCCTCATGCGGCTCGGACAATGTGGAGGGGATTACACGGGCTGCGGGATATTTCTCCAGGATGTCGGACTGGAACAGGGGAAAGCTGGCGGAACTGAGGGATCGGAAGAATCAGGGGAGCGTTTTCGGCGGCACAAAAAAATAGACTCGGGCAACAACTCCTCTTGACAGTGCGATTTGCCTGGTATATAAGCGGGGCCAAGTGAGAGATATGAGAGAGATCAAAACCACAAACATCCAGATCGCGATCGTAATTATAGGCATCCTTATAATTACCTCCTCTAAATATGGGGGCTGGGCGATGGTTTGATCTTGTACATATGTTTGACACTGATAACCGTTGCCGGTCCCGGCAACGGTTTTTTATTTTGATGAGGAGGTGGCACAGTGGAACTGAACGGCGCTCAAATATTAATACGATCATTTATGGAAGAGGGAGTCGATACCATTTTCGGGTATCCCGGAGGCTCCGTCCTCGATATATATGATGAACTATACAAATCTTCGATCAAGCATATCCTGGTCCGCCACGAACAGGGCGCGGCGCACGCGGCCGACGGATATGCCCGATCATCGGGGAAGGTAGGGGTGTGCCTTGTGACCTCTGGTCCCGGCGCTACCAACACGGTAACGGGTATCGCCACGGCGTATATGGACTCGATACCGATGGTCATTGTGACGGGGCAGGTACAGACCCCCTTTATCGGGACCGATGCCTTTCAGGAGGCTGATATAACCGGAATTACGCGACCCTGTACGAAACATAATTTCCTGGTCAGGCGTGTCGATGAGCTGGCCAATACGATGCGTGAGGCGTTCTATATCGCCCGTTCGGGGCGTCCCGGCCCCGTTCTCGTCGATCTTCCGAAGGATGTCATGCAGGCGAAGACGGAGTACCGGGAGATGACCCCCCTCAGTCCGGGGGTCTCGGAACCGGTCTATCTTCCCGATGCCGGCCAGCTCATTGCAACCCTTGACCTGATCAAGAAGGCAAAAAAACCCGTCCTCCTCATCGGGGGGGGCATTATCCACGGTCGTGCGACGGCCGAACTGGTCGAATTCGCCCGCAAGGTCAAAATGCCTGTTACCTCGACCCTCATGGGACTTGGGGCCTTTCCCGGTACCGATCCCCTGTGGATGGGGATGCTCGGGATGCACGGTACCTACTACGCGAATATGGCCATCAGCGACTGTGACCTCCTCATTACTCTGGGGGTGCGGTTTTCCGATCGCGTGACCGGTAGACTTGCCTCTTTTGCCTCGAACGCAACCATCGTGCAGGTCGATATCGATGCCGCCTCGATAAACAAAAACGTCCTCGTTCATATACCGATCGTCAGCGACTGCAAGTCCGCCCTGATCCAGTTGAACACCATGCTGGACAGAAACGGTCTTGAAAAGATCCGGGAAGGGCGCAAGGACTGGCTCGCCCAGATCGAAGGATGGCGGACCGAGGGACCCATGTCCTACTGCCAGGGTGATACTATCAAGCCGCAGTACGTCATCGAGAAGCTTTACGCCCTCACGAAGGGGGATGCCATCGTGGCGACTGAGGTGGGGCAGAACCAGATGTGGACGGCACAGTTTTTTCGCTTCAATAAGCCGAATACCTTTCTCACCTCGGGGGGTCTCGGGACGATGGGCTACGGACTTCCTGCCGCCATCGGCGCCCAGGTTGCCTTCCCCGACAAACTGGTCGTGGACGTCGCCGGAGACGGGAGCATCCAGATGAACATCCAGGAGCTTGCCACGGCCGTCAGCTACAACCTTCCCGTGAAGGTGGTTATCCTCAATAACGGCTATCTCGGGATGGTCCGGCAGTGGCAGGAGCTCTTCTACGGAAAGCGGTATTCACACACCGACATCCGCGGACAGGGACCCGATTTCGTGAAGCTTGCCGAGGCTTACGGTGCCGTGGGCCTGAGGGCCACGAAGCCGGAAGAGGTGGAGGCGACCCTTGCTCGGGGACTGAAAACACCCGGACCGGTGGTAATGGACTTTGTGGTTGAGGGCGAAGAGGGGGTCTATCCCATGGTGAATCCCGGCGCGCCACTGTCCGATATGAAGCTGAGCGGCGGCATAGGAATGTAGGAAGGGTGAGATTCGAGGGGATTCCCTTCGAGCAGAGCCCCCTTGTACTATAACAGGAGAAAGGATAGAGTCATGGAGGTAAAGGAGCATACGATTTCACTTCTGGTGCATAACAAACCGGATGTGCTTGCACGAATCGCGGGGACGTTCAGCGGGCGCGGGTATAATATTGAGAGTATCAGCGCCAACGTGACGCTGGATCCCAAGATTACGAAGATAAACATTGTTACGGTGGGAAATTCGGCGACAATCGTCCAGATTGAGAAACAGCTCAAGAAACTGGTGGATGTCATCGATGCATTTCACGTAAAGAGCGGGTCCACGATTCAGCGGGAGATGATCATCGTCCGCGTGGAGGTGGCCAAGGGAGACCAGGGGGGGATCATTAAGGCCATCGAGGAGTTCGGCTGCAGGGTCCTGAAGAAAGGGTCCGGTTATTTCATCCTTGAACTGACGGGGGACAAGAGTGAGGTCGATCAGGCGTTGACCTATCTTGGAACCCTTGGTATGAAAAACATGAGCAGATCCGGCCGGGTGGTCTTATAATTTAACATAACATTTTAATATAACAGAAGGAGAGAAGAGATGTCGAAGATGAATATTGGCGGTGTGGTGGAAGAGGTTATTACGGATGATGAATTTACCCTGGAGAAGGCCAAAGAGGTCCTGAAGGACGAGACCATAGCCATCCTGGGGTATGGCGTGCAGGGCCCGGGGCAGGGGCTCAACATGATCGATAACGGTTTCAAGGTAATCATCGGACAGAGGGAGAGCGAAAAAGATTACTGGGACAAGGCCATTGCCGACGGATTCGTCCCCGGCGAAACCCTCTTTCCGATCGAAGAGGCGGCAAAGCGCGGGACGATCGTCATGATGCTCCTCTCCGATGCCGGGCAGAAGATGGTATGGCCGGTGATAAAACCCTATATGACCGAGGGGAAGGCCCTCTACTTTTCGCACGGCTTTTCCATCGTGTACAAGGAGCAGACTGGCGTCATTCCCCCCAAGAACATCGATGTCATCCTGGTCGCCCCCAAGGGATCGGGGTTGACGGTCCGGAGAAACTTCCTTGACGGGAGCGGGATCAATTCCAGTATGGCCGTATTCCAGGATTACACGGGACGCGCCTACGACAGGACCTGCGCGATCGGCATCGCCGTCGGCTCGGGGTATCTCTTCCCAACGACCTTCGAAAACGAGGTCTACAGCGACCTGACCGGCGAGCGGGGCGTCCTGATGGGATGCCTGGCTGGTGTCATGGAGGCCCAGTACGAGTGCCTCAGGAAGAACGGTCATGACCCCAGTGAGGCCTTCAACGAGACGGTGGAAGAGCTGACCCAGAGCCTGATCCGCCTGGTTGCGGAGAACGGGATGGACTGGATGTATGCCAACTGCAGCACCACGGCACAGCGAGGGGCCCTCGACTGGAAGGGTCGGTTCCGCGAGGCCGTCGCCCCCGTCTTCGATGACCTCTATGAGAGCGTCAAGTCCGGGAAAGAGACAGAGATAGTCCTCAGAGTTAACAGCGCCCCCGACTACCGCGAAAAGCTTCAGGTGGAGCTGGACACGATCAAGAATATGGAGATGTGGCGGGCAGGCGCGGTCCTGCGCGAGCTCAGACCGGAACGGCGGAAGAAGTAGCGGCGAGGTTCGATTCGGAAGAGAAAGGGGAGAGTATGAGAAGCGATCTGATGACAAAGGGGTTGGAGCGCGCGCCCCACAGATCATTATATAAGGCAATGGGATACACCGATGAGGAGCTGTCCAGGCCGATTATCGGTGTGGTGAACTCGGCGAACGAGATCATTCCCGGTCACGTTCATCTCGATACCATTACGGACGATGTCAAGGCGGGGGTCCGGATCGCGGGGGGGACCCCCGTGGTCTTCCCCACGATCGGCGTCTGTGACGGTATCGCCATGGGACACGCGGGGATGAAGTACTCCCTGGCGAGCCGGGAACTGATAGCCGATTCCATCGAGATCATGGCGACGGCCCATCCCTTTGACGGGCTGGTTCTGATCCCCAACTGCGACAAGATCGTTCCGGGGATGCTCATGGCGGCGCTTCGCCTGAATATCCCCGCGATCGTCATCAGCGGTGGTCCGATGCTGGCCGGGACCCATGACGGGAAAAGCGTCGATCTGATCAATGTCTTTGAAGGGGTCGGAAAGGTCAAATCGGGCGCGATGACCCAGGAGTCCCTCGATGAACTGGAGGACTGCGCCTGCCCCGGCTGCGGTTCATGCGCGGGGATGTTTACCGCGAACTCCATGAACTGCGTAACGGAGGCGCTGGGGTTCGGCCTCCCCGGAAACGGGACTATCCCCGCCGTTACCGCCGCACGCCGGCGGCTTGCCAAGAAGGCGGGGATGCAGGTTATGGAGCTTGTCAAGAAGGATATCAAGCCCCGCGACATCGCGACGCTCAAGGCCTTTGAGAATGCTATTGCGGTCGATATGGCCCTGGGATGCTCGACCAACACGGTCCTCCACATCCCGGCAATCGCCCACGAGGCGGGAATCACCCTCGATCTGGATCTCTTCAACGCCATCAGCGAGAAGACGCCGAATATCTGCTATCTGAGCCCCGCGGGTCCTCATTACCTCCAGGACCTTGACGCCGCGGGGGGCATTCAGGCCGTGATGAAAGAGATCGGCGCTCTGGGGGTCATCAACTTTGATTCCCTGACCGTCACGGGGAAGACGGTGAAGAAGAACCTCAAGGGGGTGCTCGTAAAGAACAGGGACGTTATAAGGTCAGTGGAAGACCCCTACGGCAAAGAGGGGGGAATCGCCATCCTGCGCGGGAACCTGGCCCCCGAAGGCGCCGTGGTCAAACAGTCCGCCGTGGCTCCCGATATGATGGTCAACGAGGGGCGTGCCCGCGTCTTCGATTCGGAGGATGACGCCATAAAGGCGATCCTTGGAGGGAAGATAAAGGGGGGTGACGTCGTTGTCATCCGCTACGAAGGACCCAAAGGGGGCCCCGGCATGCGTGAGATGCTGGCCCCGACCTCTGCCATCGTCGGCATGGGTCTCGACAAGTCCGTCGTCCTTTTGACGGACGGGAGGTTCAGCGGCGGGACCCGGGGTGCGGCCATCGGGCATATATCCCCCGAAGCTGCCGAGGGGGGACCCATCGGCCTCGTCAAGGAGGGGGACAGGATAGCCATCGATATCCCGAACAAGAAGATCGAACTGAAGGTCGACGAGCAGGAACTGGCGGAGCGGAGAAAGGGCTTTGTCCCGAAGGAGCCGCTCATCAAGACGGGCTACCTCGCCAGGTACGCGAAGATGGTCACATCGGCCAGCACGGGAGCGATTTTTAAAGACTAACACACCGTCAGGCAACAAAACTGTTCAAAAAAACCTTCCCATGGGGAAGGTTTTTTTGTTTCCCCCCTCCCATGAGTACATTATTTAGTCAATATATTGTATTCACCCTTGATATTAACCACAACATATTGTATAAGTTCATCGGTTGTTCTTTGGCTTTACGCGATGGGCTGGCATGGCAGAGCGCTCGCTGTGTAAAACGACCCATCTCACAATCGGATAATTGGAACCGCTCGGTCTTGTAGCTAAAAAAGGAACGCCAGATGAATAGAAGAGACTTCTTGTATAAAAGCGGCTATTTGGTTGCAGGAAGTTTGCTCGGTGTGGGCACTTTTTCAAAGGCGTTTGCCTCCGCGGGGCAGGGTGGAAGCCCATTTCTTCGACCGCGGATAGTCGACATACCGAAGATAGCCCTCATTATCGATGATATCGGATATAGCATCCCACGCGCGAGAAAGTTCCTCAGTCTGAATATCCCCATCACCTTTTCCATCCTTCCCCGGGTTCCCTATTCACGGGATCTTGCTGGCGAAATCAGTGATCACGGGCATGAGGTGATGCTGCATCAGCCCATGCAGCCGTATGACTCCAGTCTTGATCCGGGCCCGGGCGCCCTCTACGAAGGGGATGATCCCTCCAGGATAATAGGGATTGTTGAAGAAAACATATCCGAGGTGCCCCTTGCAATCGGTGTTAATAACCATATGGGCTCACGGTTCACCGAGTGCCAAAGGGAAATACACGAGACCCTCCAGGTCATCAAGAACAACAACCTCTTTTTTGTCGACAGCAGAACATCCAACAATTCCAAGGCATTCAGGACTGCCCGAAGGCTGCATCTGACAACCGACCGCAGGAACGTCTTCCTCGATACCGTCCGCAGTGAATCGACCATCCTCTACCGACTCAATCAGTTGAAACGATGCGCGCAGGAATATGGGCACGCGATCGGGATCGGCCATCCCTTCCCGGAGACCGCCCGGGCCATCGAATACTTTTTGAGGGAGCTTCCGGCCTCCGATATCTCTTTTGTCCATATATCCAAGATTATGTACGCGTAACCACATAGTAATACTTGAAGTATTGTAACATCGTCCGAATCAGGCAAAAACATTCTCTTCGGTCTTGAACAAATAAGTCGGAAAGTGAATTAGGGGTCATTGGGTTCATTATGAAACTTAATCTGTTGACGCTGAAATTTTCCGGGGACTCTTCGGCACTCGAAGGTCCATTCCTGAGCGATTACTGGCGGGGATCTCTCTTTCATATCCGTATCTCGCTGATCCTGGGAGCGCTACTATACGCAGCTTTCGGCGGCCTGGACGCGTTCCTCATGCCGGAACAAAAATACACCATGTGGCTGATCCGGCTTATCGTCGTCTGCCCCGCCCTTTTGGGGCTTTTACTGACATCGTTTTTAAAGTCCTTTGAACAATACATGCAGCCTCTTCTGGCGGGCGGCCTCATTCTGGCGGGCGGGGGCATCGTCTGCATGATCGTTATTGCCCCTGTGCCGGGTCAGGACATCCATGTAACGGTGAGCATCGGTCTTGCGCAATACAAGACGCAGGAAGAGATGAAGACCTTCATTCACCGGGCCGACCAGTTCATGTACCAGGGGAAAAGGGACGGGAAAGACCGCGTGTGCTGTGAGCCATAGCCTCAAATAAAAGCCCCGTTTCTCTTTTCGAGAAACAGGGCTTTTGGGGATCAGACCATAAGCCCCTCTTGGGTACAACTGTTACGCTTACTCGGCGGACAGCTGACGGACGATCTTATACACCAGCTTATCCGGCCGCGCCTCGATGATCTCCAGTTGCGCTCCCTGGACGGCAATAACCTTCGAGGCCTGCACATCAAATTCATAGATC
>JAUSPK010000126.1 GCA_030655735.1 Syntrophales bacterium
GACCCTCAAGGGGTTTCATGAAGGATAGAGTGTAGCACCCGATATCACCCGTCACAAACACCTTCAGCTTTCCAAGGACATAGAAAAGCCCCCTGTGTGGGCAGCCTGGGCAGAGATTCGGGGGCCTCTGGGGAAGCGAGAGGGCCGGCAGTTCTACCCCTACCACCTTGTTACTTGTAACGCCAGCCTCCACGACACCGGGATCAAATTCGCCCGTATAGGGGAATACCTCCTTGCCGATAACCTCTATCCCCATCGCCCGTACCTGCTCCTCGATAAAGGGGTCAAGTTCTTCAACTACGTATATCTTGTCCACCTTCGAGGCAAACTCCCTGATCAGGCCCGAAGGGAGGGGATGAACCATGCCCAGCTTGAGGTAGGAATAATTGGGGAACGCGTCCTTTGCATAGTTATACGGCATCCCGGCTGTTATGATCCCCACCCGTGTATCGTTGATCTCCATTCGGTTTTCCGGGAAGGTCTCCGCGAACGTGCGGAGCCTTTCCATCCTCTTTTCCACCTCGATCCTTCGCTCCCGCGCCTTAGCGGGGACCATCACATACTTTGACGGATCCTTGCGGACATCCCTTTTTTCCGTCTTGGCCTGAGGTTCTTCCAGATCAACGACGGATTTGGAGTGCGAGACCCGTGTGGTGGTCCTGAGGAAGACCGGGGTGTCAAACTCCTCACTCATACTGAAGGCGATCTTTATGAATTCCTTTGCCTCGCCACTGTCCGACGGCTCCAGCATCGGGATCTTGGCGGCCCTTGCGTAGTTCCTGTTGTCCTGCTCATTCTGGGAGCTGTGCATGGAGGGATCGTCCGCACTGATGACAACCAGTCCTCCCTCTGTACCCGTGTAGCTTGCGGTGAAAAGAGGGTCTGCAGCCACGTTGACTCCTACATGCTTCATGACCACCAGGGCACGTGCCCCTCCCAGGGCGGCCCCTATTCCCACCTCGAGTGCCACCTTCTCATTCGGCGACCACTCGGCGTAGACACCATCATATTTTGAAAACGCCTCCATTATCTCGGTGCTCGGCGTTCCGGGGTACGCGGAAGCAAAGGTAATGCCATCCTCATACGCCCCCCGAGCTATTGCCTCATTTCCTGACATCAATGCTTTCATATCGCCTCATGTAACCATTCTGACTGATTTTTGTTTCTTTCTTTTGAAACCTTTGTTCTACTGGGCAAGGGCCGCTATCTTTCTCTTTATCAGCATCTCCGCGAGAGGATCTTTCGTATTCCCTGCGGCCTTGCGGTAGAATTCCAGGGCATCCTTCTGCCTCCCCATCCTCTCGTATATCCGTGCGATATTGGCATAATTGATATACTCAAATCGTGTTCCCTGTAAGCGTTTGTTGGAATCTTCAAAGGATTTCAAGGCATTGTCATAATCTTCAATCTCTTCGTAGCAATAGCCTAACCCATGATAGGCAAGGGCGGTCAGTATATCATTGTTCCCTGACCGTTTCAGGAAGGTCTTATAAGCCGTGATGGCCTTTTCCGTATCGTCGATATTGGAGTAGAGGTTCCCCATATTATAGAAGGAAAGCGTGGCCGCATGGCTGCTCGGGTACTCTTTAACAAGCTCCTCGTATATCTGGACGGCCTTCAGATACCCACCCCTTCTTTCTTCTTCAGGGCTGCCCTGTGAGGAGTACGCAGCATACGCCGATGAATACAGACTCTGGGCCTTGTTTTCATAGTTCAAACGGTAAAAGTACCACGCCCCGGCCAGGATGATGATCAGGAGCACGGCCGCCGCGCCCAGATAAAACTTCTCTCTGTGCTCGGACAGGTACTGCAGGGCATGCCACCCGATAGTGTGAAATTCATCTGGCTGTTCCAACTCTTTCTTTGTCATCTTATCCGCCATTCAAGGCCTCCTTTATTGCTCTCCGTTTATCTTATCCACTATGTGCTTCGGCGCTCTTACGATCTTCCCTTCCTTGCTTGTAAAGGGATGGAGCGTAAATCCCTCGGCAAGAATCCGCTCTTTTTCCTGATCTCGTATCACATAATCAAACCGTACGCTGGCCCGCCTGATGCCGGTTATCTCTGTTTCGATCACCACTATCTCATCATATTTTGCAGGCAAAAGGTAGTGGCAGCCTACCTCTACTACCGGAAGATAATATCCAGACGTTTCAAGTCCCGAATAAACGATGCCAATCTCACGCATCAGCTCCGACCGGCCTATCTCAAACCATTTAAGGTAGTTGGCATAGTAGACTATGCCCATGGCGTCCGTATCGGCATATCTCACTCTTATTTTGTACTCACCCTTCTTTTTCAACAAACCCTCTCCAGTCTTTCATGAAATAATCCATCATCAGATGGCCCGGAGAAACCACAATGCCCGTATCATGCGCGGAGGCCTCCTCATAGGGGCTGCCCTTTCCGATATTCTCCCCGTCGACGGAAGATAACACCGCGAATGGGCTGGGATCAGATGAATGAGTCTTTAGTTCTATCGGTGTCGGGTGATCGCTCAGAACCATAACCCTGTAATCTCCCAGGGTGTCTATTCCCTCCAGCACCGATCCTACGACCTCCCGGTCAAAGGCCTCGATGGCCTGTATTTTCCCCTCTATGTTCCCCTCGTGCCCCATCTCATCGGGCGCCTCTACGTGCAGGAAGACGAAATCACCCTCTCGGAGATACTCTAGCGCCCTGTCAGCCTTTCCCCGGTAGTTGGTGTCGGTGTACCCGGTCGCGCCCTCGACGGGGAGAACCTCGAGGCCCGCGTAGATCCCGATCCCCCTCAACAGATCGACGGCGGATATGATCCCCCCTCTGATCCCGTACCGGCTGGTCATGGGTTCCATCGCAGGCGCCCTCCCCTCTCCCCATAACCATATGGAATCAGATGTCTTTTTACCTTTTGCCGTTCGCTCGCGGTTTACGGGATGATCTTTTAGTATGACTTGCGAACGCTCCATGAGCCGCCTGATCTCTTCCGATCCTTTTCCCTTCGGAAACCGGCCGGTGATCGTCATCCCGGTAATGTCGTGAGGAGGAATGGTCTCCAGTGAGACGGGACCGCCCTTATATACCATCAGGTGGCGGTATCCGACACCGGGATAAAATTCGATAACCGGCGAACCCAGCTGCGCGTTGAGGCTCTCCACAATCTGCCGGGCCTCTCCGGACGATATATGGCCGGCGGTAAAATCCTCCATAACCGTCTCCCCCGCCGCCGGAGCGAAGGTTACGAGATTGCAGCGAAAGGCCACATCATCGGGCGACAGGGCTACCCCCATGCTCGCCGCCTCAAGGGGCGCGCGCCCTGTATGGTAAACCGTCGGATCATACCCCAGGACAGAGAGGTTTGCCACGTCGCTTCCGGGCGTAAAACCGGCGGGAATAGTATCGATCAGCCCCAGCGTCCCTTCCGCCGCTATCCGATCCATATGGGGTGTATGGGCGGCGTGCAGGGGGGTCTTCCCCTGCAGCTCGGGGAGTGGGTAGTCCGCCATCCCGTCACCCAGCAGTACAATATACTTCATCTCAGCGACTCGTCCTCTATCCTGATCAGTATCGTCTTTCCGAACACAACGTCCTCAAGGGTGTTATCTATCTCTTCCAGCGCCATGCGAACGTTCTTCTCCCGCGCCTTGTACGTTGTGACGACGATGGGCACCCCCTGATCCTTGTCGAAATTCTTTTCCTTCTGGATGACAGATGATAAGCTGATATCGTGTTTCCCCAGGATTCCCGATATCTGGGACAGGACACCGGGACGGTCAACCGCTGAGAATCTGAAGTAATAATTTGTCAGGACATCATCCATCGGGAGAAGGTCTATATCTTCGATCTGGTCTTTCTTGTAGGAGCGCAGAGGGACCCTCCTCCAGGTCCCCACCATGATATCCCTCGAGATATCGATCAGATCTCCCACAACCGCACTTGCGGTCGGCATCATGCCGGCGCCCTGGCCGTACAGGAAGACCGAACCGGAGGCATCGCCCATCAGGTGAAAGGCGTTGAAGTTTCCGTTGACGCTGGCCAGTATGTGGTCAAAGGGGATCATGGTCGGATGTATCCGCGCCTCTATGACATTCCCCCGTCTGATCGCGATGGCGAGGAGCTTGATGGTGTACCCCAGCTCCCCCGCGAACTCTATATCGAGCGGGCTTGTCTTCGCTATCCCCTCCCGGTAGATATCATCCAGGGGCACCCTCTTTCCATAGGACAGTGACAGGGTTATCGCGAGCTTGTGGGCGGTATCGACCGCCTCGATGTCAAAAGTAGGATCTGCCTCGGCAAATCCGAGGGCCTGCGCGTCCTTGAGTACGGATTCGAAGTCCTTCCCCTCGCTGGTCATCCTCGTCAGTATGTAGTTGCAGGTCCCGTTCATGATCCCGAAGACGGAGTCGATATTGTTCCCCGCGAGGCTCTCCTTCAGTGTTTTTATGATCGGGATCGTCCCCCCTACGCTTGCCCCGAAGCCGATATTGATCTTCTCGTTATCGGCGGCGTCGAATATCTCATTTCCGAAGGTGGCTATGAGCGCCTTGTTCGCGGTGACCACGTGCTTTCCCCTGCGTATAGCCTCCAGGACGATCGTCTTCGCGTGGGTATACCCTCCTACCAACTCGACGACGATAGAGATCTCCGGGTCGGTCAGAACCTCCTGTACGTTCGTTGTGAGTATCTTCCGGTCGACCTCGACCGGCCGCGGGGTCTCGATATCGATATCGGCTATCTTTTTGATAACCAGTCGCGCGCCCAGGCGCTTCCGTATGAGTTCATCGTTGTCCTGCAGCAGTTTAACAACGCCACTGCCGATGGTACCAAAACCGATTAAACCAACCGATATGTCCTTACTCACGCTGGCAACCCCTTCCGTTTTATAAAATCCCTGTTTGATAGCAGACTGCTATAACAGTTGCATAAAAGTTTCAAGGTTAAAGTTCGGAACTTACCCCGTCTTGGCGATCTCCAGACGGCTTTCCCACCGTCTCATCAGCACCTCTTTGAGCTCCGTGTGCTCCGGTTTCTCAAGGCCGGGATCCTTTTCAACCAGGAGGAAGGCCTCCTGGCGCGCCTCATTGAGCGTCGAGGCGTCCCTCAGTATGGACGCGACCCTGAAATCGGGGAGGCCGGACTGCTTGGTCCCCATGAATTCGCCGGGTCCCCTGATAAGAAGGTCCTCCTCGGCAATCCGGAAGCCGTCGTTCGTCTGCTCCATCACCCGAAGCCGCTTTCTCGCGTCCGCGCTCCCTTGGTGCTGGGCGATCAGGGCACAATAGGAATCCAGATCGCTCCGCCCGACCCTGCCCCTGAGCTGATGCAGCTGCGAGAGGCCGAACCGCTCCGCGTGCTCCACCACCATCAGGGAGGCCGTCGGGATATCGATTCCCACCTCGATCACCGTCGTGGAGACCAGTATGTCCAGCTCACCGTTCTTAAAAACGGCCATGATCGCGTCCTTCTCTGCCCCTTTCATCCTCCCGTGGATCAACCCCACGCGCAGATCGGGAAAAATATCCTTTTGGAGGTGCGCGGCCATGCTCGTCGCATCCTTCAGACCGAGGGCCTCCGACTCCTCCACCAGGGGATAGACGATAAAGGCCTGGTTCCCCTTCCCCGTCTCCTTGCGGATGATATCGTACACCTTCTCCCGGCCCTTCTCATAGAAGACCTTCGTTTTTATGGGCTTCTTGCCGGGGGGCATCTCGTCGATCACCGATATGTCCAGATCGCCGTAGACTGTCATGGCGAGGGTGCGCGGGATTGGCGTGGCCGTCATGACGAGAACGTCCGGATTAAGACCCTTCTCCCGGAGAGCGGCCCTCTGTACGACACCGAAGCGGTGCTGCTCATCGATCACGACAAAGCCGAGGGTTTTGAACGTAACCCCCTCCTGTATGATCGCGTGCGTCCCCACGACGATCCCGATCTCCCCCGATTCGATCCCCTTTACGATCTTTCTGCGCTCGGCCGCCTTCATATTGCCTTTAAGGAGCGCCACCTGTATTCCCAGCTCCTGTGCCCACCCACTGATGTTATTGAAGTGCTGCGCCGCCAATATCTCCGTAGGGGCCATGATGGCCGCCTGGTAACCCGCCTCGCACGCGGTCACCATCGCTGCCATCGAAACGATCGTCTTACCGCTTCCGACATCTCCCTGGAGGAGCCGGTGCATGGGATGGGGGTGCGACATATCCGCCGTTATCTCTCTGATGACCCGGCTCTGCGCCCCGGTCAGCTCAAAGGGGAGGATATCATAAAACTTATTCACCAGGGGGCCGCCTGTCTCGAAGGAGATCCCCGGCTCAAACACGTGTCCCGTTCTCTTGAGGGCCATCCCCAGTTCAAAGAAGAAGAACTCGTCAAAGACGAGCCTCAGGCGCGCCGGAGATCGCAGGTCGTTGAGCGCCTCGATATCCTGATCGTGGTCGGGGAAATGGGCGTTTCGGATGGCATATCCGATATCAACGAGCTGATTTCTCCTGCATATCTCCTCCGGAATCGGGCTGGAGATGCAGTTGGAATACTCCGTGATAACCCGCATCATGATCCTCCTGATATACTTCTGATGCAGGCCCTCCGTCTCGGAATAGATGGGGACGATCCGCTTGAAGTGAATAAGCTCGTCGTCGGTTTCGTCCAGTATCTCGTAATCCGGGTGCAGCATCTCCTTTCCGAGGAGAAACACCTTCACCTCCCCCGTCAGGATGATCCGCTCGCCCGGCTTGAACTTCTTTGCGAGGTAGGAA
The DNA here is from genome assembly GCA_030655735.1 of Syntrophales bacterium. Classification (GTDB taxonomy): domain Bacteria; phylum Desulfobacterota; class Syntrophia; order Syntrophales; family UBA2210; genus UBA6078. Next base: position 6,732 of record JAUSPK010000126.1, read on the forward strand.
AAGTTTCCCTGAAACCACTTCGCGGTGATCAGGCTGGTTGTGTCGCTTATAGTCACCTCAAGAACGCGTCTGTTTCTATACCCCCGCACATTCACGTCCGTTATAGTCCCCATCACCGTCTCACGGGCGCCGACAGCCACGGAAAAGATATTCTGTATGTGCCTACGGTCTTCATATCTCCTCGGCAGGAAGTAGAGCATGTCCTCCACGTTCTTCAGCCCCTTCCTGCCAAGGAGCGTGGAGACCTTCGGGCCGACGCCCTTGACGTACTGCACGTCGAGCGCAAGCTTCTTGAGGGATTCGGCCCTGTCCTCCGTTTCCTGAACAACCTGGACGGCGGGAAGCACCGGGGCCGGGTCGGCGCAGAGAGTCTTCAGCTCCCGTATGTAGACGAGGGCCGCGTCAATTCGCCCCCTGCGGTCTGGGACCGAAAGGGCGTCAAACCCCTGAAACGCCTTGTGGAGCTCGTCGAGCGTCCCTTCGGGAACCAAGCCCGGGTCTTCAAGGCAGGATGATGCGAAGGCGGCGGTCAACTCGTCGAGAAACCCTGACATGGTCCGTTCCAGATCCCTGACAATCGGGAGATTCTTGTAAGAATCCTTCGACAGGAAGATCAGCGGGTTTTCAATCTTATTCAGGACCTTCAGGACAGCTTCCATCAATAGCGCCTCTGTTTCATGGGAGTACAAGGAATGAATTCTCCAAGAGATTAGAACCACTTTAAGCTCAATTTGTCAATGATATTCGGGATAAAGATTTGGAGGATTATGGATGAGACGAACGTAATGGCCGCAGCAGATCAATCAATGACATTTTCTGGAAAGATTTATTTTATGGGGAAATAACGCGACTAATCACCCGCGTGGGTTTTTGCATCGGCTGAATTAGCGTTACTAGCTGCGAGTTCGATTTTGCTTAGATGTTCATTTATAAGATTTAAAAAAGGGCGATCTTCCTTTATAGAATAGCCGTCATTGGTAATTGCAATAGATTCCAACTCTGTCAAATATTCATATTGGGATACCTCCCAGACAATGCCATAGAGATCTGCGAGATAAAGGATAATCTCGGCATATTCATAAAACTCATATTGAGTATACCTTATAACACTCTCACCATTTTCAACACGTGCGAAATCAAAATGACTTTTATAATCTATGTGTGTCTTTTTACTTAAAAATCC
>JAUSPK010000133.1 GCA_030655735.1 Syntrophales bacterium
CATGGCGACGTCAAACCCAATGCCAACTGAAATAAATTCGTGTCTCTCATGATGATCCGTATCAACCTCCTTCTTTCCTTTGATGACAGATCTCTATCATGCTCCGGACCGGATTACCCATACATTTCAGCGAGGAGCCAAAAACTGCGACCTATATCAACGTAATGTTCTTTAGGGCTAATCAAGTGATTGGTATATATTGAACGGCTTAGATCCCCCCCCAGGGTATCAGTACCAGAGTTCCAGTGTTGAGGTCGTATAGCAAAGCTTGAATTGATGTGTCAAGGAAAAATTGCGATAATCTCCAGTTACTTTTTCTATTACTATCTAACACAAAAATATAACTGGCTTATCCCTCATTTTATATCTTCACCTTTTCTATGGTTACATCAAAAACTGGACGTTACTCTCCCCCCTGCGGAGGGGGATTTTTTGTCCTATACACAATACCTGAAAAGCAGGCAACCTTCTTCGATGACTCACTCAAACAACCATGCCCCCGTCAAGAGGCCCGGGTCAATTTCTGACCGGACAGGGATCCCCCCAGTCTTGTTTCCTTACAGGGCCTCGGCCTTCATTCCAAACACATCCCTGGCGTTTTGAGACGTAATTCTCTCCACCTCTTCAAAGGGGAGACCCATTATCTGGGCAATTCGCCTCGCGGTGTAGACCACGTACGCCGGTTCGTTCCTCTTCCCCCTCTTCGGTTCGGGCGAGAGGAAGGGACAATCCGTCTCCACCAGCAGTCTGTCAATCGGAAGCTTCCTGACAATGTCCCTCAGTGCTTCGGACTTCTTGTACGTTATCGTTCCGGGGATGGAGATATAAAACCCCATATCGAGACACCTCGCGGCCATATCGTAATCACCCGAAAAGCAGTGGATCACGCCTCCGAGTCCCTCGCCTCGTCCCTTCAGCATCTCCACGGTCTCCCTGTGTGCATCGCGGTCGTGGATAATCACCGGAAGACCCAGTTCTGCGGCCAGCTCGAGCTGCTCGCCGAACCGCCGTATCTGAAGATCCTTGGGCGAAAGGTTTCTGAAAAAATCCAGACCTATCTCGCCGTAGGCGACGACCCTGTCACTTTCCGACAGCTCTCTGAGCAGATCGTACGTCGTTTCATCTATATTCTTTACGTCATGAGGATGTACCCCCACAGAGGCATAGATTCCATCGTACATCTCAGCGAGGGCAACCGCCTTCCGACTGTCCTCAAGATTCAGACCGACCGTAACGATACAATCGACACCACTCTCCTGTGCCCTTCGTATGACGGCCTCTCTGTCATCGTCAAATTCATCCATCTCAAGATGGGCGTGAGAATCGACCAACATCTACATCCCCTTCCCTGTACCCGGACAAGCCGGAACCAAACAAGCTATATTTTTATCACGAAAGCACGAAGTTACGAAAACACGAAAAATAAGATTTGATTTCGTGCTTTCTCTCTTTTCGTGGTTTCGTGATCGTTTTTAATTCTTTTGCCATTTTTGCAAAAACTTTACAATTATAGGGACTAAAGGGCTATGCTATCTCAGTCGCGGATCAAGGGAATCCCGTATCCCCTCTCCCAACAGGTTGTACCCCAGGACGGTTATCAGGATAGCAAGTCCCGGATAGAGTGAGAGCCACCAGGCAATATCAATATTGTTTTTTCCCGCCGTGAGAATATTTCCCCAGCTCGGCGTGGGGGGCTGCACGCCTATCCCCAGGAAACTGAGCGCGGATTCCGTCAGTATGGCCCCCGCAACACCAAGGGTGGCGGCCACCAGGACGGAGGCCATGGCGTTGGGGAGGATATGCCTGAATATAATGCGCAGATCACCGGCACCAATGGCACGGGCCGCCTGCACAAAATCCCTCTCCCTGAGGGAAATAAAGTCGGCCCTCACCAGGCGGGTGATCCCCATCCAGCCGGTCAGGCCTATCACGATCATGATATTCCAGATCGAAGGTTCCAGGATGGCAATCACAGCCAATATCAGGAAAAACGCCGGGAAACAGAGCATGATATCGACGAAGCGCATGATCACCGCATCCACCCACCTCCCGTAGTATCCGGCAAGCGCACCCAGGATGACCCCTATGAACAGGGAAAAACCGGTCGCCACAAATCCTACCTTCAAAGATATCCCGGCACCCCATATTATACGGCTCAGAACATCACGCCCCAGTTGATCCGTCCCGAAGAGATGGGCCAAGGAGGGATGCACCAATACCTGATTCAAGTTTATCTCATTCGGGTCATAGGGGGAGACCCAGGACGCAAGCAGGGAAACAACGAAGAGAAGGATAACCACTACCCCCCCCGTCACCGCCATCTTGTTCCTGAGAAATCTGTACCAGAAATCTGTCTTCATTCTTTGATGCAACTCCCCATACAAAAAACGTTATGAGACCCGTATCCGCGGGTCCGCGACGGCATACGAGATATCGGCCACCAGGTTGCCGATCAGGGTAAGGACCGCCCCGATAAACAGAATACCCATAACCACCGGATAATCCCTTGACATAACGGACATGTAGAACAACTGCCCCATACCCGGTATGGCAAATATCGTCTCGAAGATGACACTCCCGCCGATCAGTCCCGGTATGGAGAGACCGAGGATCGTGATTACCGGAAGGAGTGCGTTTCTGAGCGCGTGTTTATAGATAACGACCCGTTCGCTGAGTCCCTTGGCCCTTGCCGTGGTGATATAATCCTGCCTGATCACCTCCAGCATATTGGACCGCATGTATCGGGAAAGTCCCGCGAGCCCACCGAAGGCGGAGAGAAGCACCGGAAGGATCAGATGCTTCAGCAGGTCAACAAAAGCGGCAAGGGGGGGAAGATACTCGTAATTCAGGGACCGGATACCCGATATGGGAAGCCAGCCCAGATCGACCCCGAACAGTATCATCAGAAGGAGCGCAAGCCAGAAGGTGGGAACGGCAAATCCGATAAACACAATCACTGCCGTCACCTTGTCAAAGAGGGAGTTCTGACGCACCGCGGAGATAACGCCTATGGGGATAGCGATCAGGATGATAAGGATCATCGAGAGAACATTGATGATGATAGTTATCGGTATCCTCTCCGCTATCTTGTCTATGACCGGCCGGTGGTCGGTCGAGAATGACTGTCCAAGGTCAAGGGTCGCAAGCCTTCCGACCCACAGCAGGTACTGTTTGTAAATGGGCTTATCAAGATCATACATGGACTGCAGGCGCGCCTTTGCCTCCGCGGAGACCCTCGGGTTCAGATCCGTCTGCAGATCGGTGGGAGAGCCGGGGGCCAGGTGGATAACGATAAAACAGACGATCGTAATCCCCACGAGGAGCGGCACCATGAGCAGCAATCGTTTAAGGACATATCTGAGCACAGCTATTCACCTCATCCAGCAGCCCCATACGCCTGATATTTTCCAGTGTGCGCCACAGGTCTTCCTGCGTGTGCGGCTCCAGCGTCACTATCGGTCGGACGCCCTTCTTCTTCAGCAACTCAAAAAACCGCTGAAAGGGGAAGGTCCCCTCCCCCACCGGCAGGTGCTCATCGGCACTGCCATGGTTGTCGTGGAGGTGTATCTGGCCGATTCGGGAACCGAGGGCATCCATCCACTCCTCGAGGCTCGAGTTGGAAAACGCGTTGAAGTGGCCGGTGTCAAAACAGAAGCAGATATTGGGCGACCCCCCCAGTGCGTCCAGCAGGAGGCCGAGGGATTTCGAACTGTTCTCATAGACATTCTCAAGCGCTATTTGCGTCCCCATACCGGCGGCCGTTTCTATCAAGTGCCCCCAGGTGTCCATGCTGTTTTCCAGCCACTGATCTTCATGGGAGACATAATACCTCTCATCAAAGGCGGCGTGACAGACTACTGACCGGGGCCTGAAACAGGGTACCAGATCAAAGACCTGTCTGAGACGTTCCACGGTCACCTCCCGTACCTTCCGGTCCACAGCGCCGGGTCTCAGGTCGAAAAATGGGGCGTGCAGTGTAACGGACAGACCCGCACCATGAAGGGCATCCGCTACGTCACAGAATTCATTCCGACTGAAGTGGTCGAGGGCGAAGCAATCCAGGCCGACCTCCGGATTGATCCCCTCCTTCAGGATAAGGTCAAGATACTCATCGACAAGCATCCGAAAGGGCATATTGACCTGGACTTTTTTCAATATCTCGTGCATATTCAACACATCCGAACAGCAGTATATTATAGCCGCTCCGGCCGAAATACTCTTTATCACAATGCCCCCGGCTTGACAACCGGGCCCTCATTTTCTTCTTGCAATTAGAAACTCTTCTTGTTAGGTAGCAGCGCTTATCAAAACAGTATCAGGGCCGTTAGCTCAGCTTGGTAGAGCAGTTGACTTTTAATCAATTGGTCAGGAGTTCAAATCTCCTACGGCCCACCAAGACAATCAAGGGGGCAGCCTATTCGGGCTGGCCCCTTTTTTGCGCGCCCCTCCCGGGTTGGGCACTCCCGAAAGAATTCCCTCTGATTTCGGGTACTATAGAGGGGAGGGTCGGGCAATCCACAAAGTTGTTGAAAGGCATGTTGATAACCCTGTTGATAAAACGTGCAAGTGCCCTAGAATCTCCGACTTATACCAGATTGCCCGCAAGACGAGCACGTAATTATATGTAATGATATTGAACTTTTATGCTTAATACTCTAATTTTAGGCGGTTAGTGGTCAGCTCGAAAAACAGCTGTGAACATTATATAAAAACAGTTCAGGATAGGGCCCACGCTACGCCTTATAATTATTCACCTTCTACCGCTTTCCACGCGCGTATTCCCATCGGCAGGTTTCAAGCTGAGAATACCCAGAGAGATGATGACCAGCACGACAATATTAAGGCGCCACGCCCAGGTGTATGAACCCGACGTGTCGTAAATGATCCCCCCCAGAACAGGGCCCACGGTTCCGCCTATACCGGCCGTGAAGAACGTCAGCAGACCGTAAGTAGATCCAAGCACGTCCCTCCCGAACCGGTCGGAGACCAGGACCGGCATCATGGGCGCAAGGGATCCGTACCCAAAACCAAAGACAAGGGCGTACACGTACAGCATTCCAACGGTCCGGACGTTCAGCAGGAGAACCATCCCGCATGCCATGATAAGATACCCCAGGAGGGCAGAGTACTTTGGATCATTGATGTGGTCGCTCAGCCATCCGAAAAAGAACCTTCCGAATATGCTCGCAACGCCTATGGCGCCCAGGGATGAGGCGGCGGCGATCTTGCCTATGCCGTTGTCAACGGCATAGGCAACCTGATGTACAAATACCATCATCTGCGCCATTATCACGCCGCTGAAACAGATTACCAGCACCCAGAAACGGTGATCCCCGAGGACGTTTACGGAAGATGCATGGGGCGGCATGCAGACAGTGCTTCCCCCCTCAAGCGGCCCTATTTCAGGTCGATCCCCGTCCGGGAGCAGGCCATATTCCTCGGGCCTGGATCGTCCCATCAGGAGCTGAGAAACAAGCACGCCCACAACCAGTACGACAACCCCGAGGAACATAAAACCACTGCGCCAGTGATAGTTCTTGACGATCCAGCCCGCCACCGGCGTCAGCACCACGGTGCCGATACCGATCCCTATTGATGCCACCCCTATGGCCACGCCCCTGCGTCTTATAAACCATTTTCCCACAGAGGAACTGTTTGCCACCACACCGATACCGGCGGACCCTCTACCGCACAAGACCCCGTAGGTTATGTACAGATGGCCCG